>DATFAS010000017.1:0-3835 GCA_035254305.1 Bacillota bacterium | reverse complement strand
AGAAAGGGCTTCGTCCTAACGAAGCCCTTAGAAAATTTATTGTAATTTAGTAGGTGTATCTACAAATTCTATATTTGGATATTTCTCCGCTGCCCAACGCATACCAAATTCATTTTGGAACAGTGCGACGAAACGACCTTCCTTATCTTTAACAAGAACATTGTTTCCGCCCACGAACCTTTGAACATCCTCCTTGCTTCCAACTACCCAACGAGCAAATTCATAAGGCATTCTTTGTAAGCGAATTTCAACCCCATATTCAGCACGCATACGATATTCAAATACTTCATACTGAAGCTCTCCCACCACTCCAAGGATCATTTCATCGATCCCTGTTCCATAGGTTTGGTAAATCTGGATCGCTCCCTCTTCTGTTAATTGGTCAACTCCCTTATGGAATTGTTTATATTTCATAGCATCCTTAACGGTTACCTTAGCAAAATGTTCCGGTGCAAAATGTGGCATTTCATTAAAAGTAAATGGTGATCCCTCACATAGCGTATCTCCAATTTGGAAAATACCTGGATCATACAAACCAATAATGTCCCCTGGATAAGCATCATCGATAATTTGACGATCCTGGGCAAAAAATTGCTGAGGCTGAGAAAGCTTAATCGTCTTTCCAGTTCTAACGTGTTGAACAGCCATCCCTCTTTCAAAATACCCTGAACAAATCCTTAAAAAGGCAATACGATCTCTATGTGCTGGATTCATATTAGCCTGAATCTTAAACACGTAACCAGAAAAAGATGAAGTCTCAGGTTCAACCTGACCCATATCACTATTACGCGGAGTTGGTGTTGGCGCCATTTTCAAAAAGTTGTTCAAAAATGTCTGTACACCAAAATTGTTAATCGCACTTCCAAAGAATACGGGAGTAAGCTCCCCTTTACGAATTCGATCGATATCGAATGGATCACCCGCAACATCCAACAATTCAATATCCTCGGTTACCTTTTCAAACAAATGCTCCCCAAGAAGATCAGCAAGAACATTTTTATTGCCGTCTACCAATTCTAATTCATCTTTTTCATAATATTTCCCGTGGCGATATAACTCCACTTGGTTTGAACTACGATTATAAATCCCCTTGAAGTCTTGACCCATTCCAATCGGCCAGTTCATTGGACAGGAACGGATACCAAGCACATCCTCCAACTCCTGTAGCAAATCCAGTGGTTCTCTACCTTCTCGGTCTAATTTATTAACAAATGTGAAAATAGGGATGCCCCTCATACGACAAACAGCAAAAAGCTTCTTCGTCTGCTCCTCGACCCCTTTAGCGGCATCGATCAACATGACAGCACTATCTGCTGCTGTTAGTGTTCGATAGGTGTCTTCACTAAAATCTTGGTGTCCTGGAGTATCCAGAATATTTACCTTCACGCCATTATATTCAAACTGCATCACACTGGAGGTAACAGAAATTCCTCTTTGCTTCTCAATCTCCATCCAGTCCGATGTAGCCGTACGTTGTGACTTCCTTCCTTTAACTGCACCTGCTAAACGAATTGCACCCCCAAATAATAGAAGCTTTTCCGTTAAGGTTGTTTTCCCCGCATCCGGGTGAGAGATAATAGCAAACGTTCTTCTCTTCTCAATTTCTTCTCTAATCTTCGTTTTATCTACAGTAGACATGTTCTTCTCCTTGTCTATCGTTCTAATCCTTGTCTTTAAATACCCATCCATACATTCTACATAGATATTATGTAAAATACAATCCTGTGTCTGAAACCGATTTTGGCTATGACCCTAAATAGACCCAATGATACCTGGGAATATTACTCCATGTAGTAGTTAAAAGTACGATGCACATGAGGAGGAATTCCATGCAACAACAACCATTTCCACCCCAGCACCAGGATCATCAGCCCGGTATCGAATCAGAAATGACTCCACTCCCTATCTCCATTCAACCTGATTACAAAGGCAGTGGAAAGTTAAATAATAAAGTTGCACTCATTACTGGAGGAGATAGCGGGATTGGTAAAGCCGTTGCCTTAGCCTTTGCTAAGGAGGGGGCCAACATTGCCTTCATTTATTTAAACGAACACAATGATGCAAACGATACAAAGAAAGCAATAGAGGATCTTGGGGTGAAATGTCTCTCGATTGCTGGTGATATTGGAGAGGAACTATTTTGTTCACAAGCAGTAAAGGAGACCATCGACACGTTAGGTGGGCTTCACATTCTCGTTAATAATGCTGCGGAGCAGCATCCACAGCCTGGGATTGAAAAAATCACATCCGAGCAATTAGAACGTACCTTCCGTACGAATGTTTTTTCCTACTTTTATATGACGAAAGCTGCATTACCCTATCTTAAACAAGGTAGCTCCATCATTAACACCGCTTCTATTACCGCCTATAAAGGAAACGAACAATTACTAGATTATTCATCATCGAAGGGGGCAATTGTGGCTTTCACCCGATCCCTTTCCCAATCTCTTGTTCAATCTGGAATTCGAGTCAATGGAGTAGCGCCCGGTCCCATTTGGACTCCCTTAATCCCTTCCACCTTCTCGGCATACCAAGTGGTCAATTTTGGGTCAAATACCCCCATGAAACGAGCAGGCCAACCCGCTGAACTGGCAGCTGGGTATGTTTATCTGGCATCTGATGATTCATCGTATATGACAGGGCAAATGCTCCATATTAATGGCGGTGTGATTGTCGGCAGTTAAGAATCCATCGTATGTTTCTAATCCTCATAGGTGATCTTAAGAGATGAATAATTAAGGAAAGGAGGCATTCAATTATGGTTCGAAACAAAGATGGAAATGCAAAATTTCCTGGGCCCCGTGATATTGAGGATCCCAAAGCTAAAGCTGCCCATTCTCCACTAAAACCTAATGGCAAAATAGCTCCTAACCCACAAGGCAGGATGGCGAAGGAAACGGAATAAGCAGGCTAGTACTCCCTAGTTCCCCCGTCATGGGGGACTTCTCTTCTATATTTACTTGACCTGAAACTTTTGTGATTTCATCTCATGCATCCCTCTAGCAGTCACATGATACATGATATGGTAGACACCAGGCTCATGAAATTTTTCAAGGGCGGTATAAACCCCTTTTCCTTTATTCTCAGCATCGATCATTTCGTGCTTTTCTTCGCCATCCTTCCAAACCTCGAACTTAACATCCTTAGAGTCTGAAACAAGATCCTGCCCTTGTTTAACAACTACTTGAAGAGTATCTACATCTCCAACCTTCAGCTCATTGGGTGAATAGCTAAACTCCACCATGATTGGAGTTTCTAGATCTGGCTTTTGTTCCTGGGAAGAGCAAGCAGTAAGTAACCCAGCTATAATGAGAAATAACCCTATCCTTCTCATCCTATTACACCTCACCTTAAGAACCATTATGCCAACATAGTAACAATTGAGATGAGTATGAGGCAAGTCTAAACCAGCTTTTTTCTTATATCTTTTAGTATAAAGGTATTTAGCATTTCTTTTCGAATAACCCCTCCAATATGAAGAAAGGGCCAATCGCACGATTGACCCTTTAGTCATTCTCCAATTTTAAAAACAGAAACAAGTTCTCCCTGCTGAACTCCTTTTCCTCCTGGCGGAATTAGGATTAGGCAGTCTGATTCTTTAATAGAGACCATTACACTCGATTGATCGGACTGAACAGGGGTGACATACATTTTTCCATTCTCGACCTTGCTGTTGCCTCTTACAAGCCTTACGTAGGCATATCCCTTAGGATAATCCGTTGCCAATACCGCTTGATAGGCTGGCTCTAAATTAACCTCTTGACCTTGCATAGCCCAAAGACAAGGTTTAACAAACATATCGAAACCAATGAAGCAAGCTCCTGGATTCCCTGAC
>DATFAS010000016.1:0-6004 GCA_035254305.1 Bacillota bacterium | reverse complement strand
GATTCCTGATAATAACCAGTACATTAAAGAGATTCGGAATTTGTTGAGGGAAACTAGGAAATGGATTCCACAAGAGAATCAGGAATTTCACAAAAAGTTAAACCTTTACTTAGATCCAAGGTCTTTAAAAAACTCGTAACAATAGCCAATATCGTAATACGGACCTTTTGCGAAATAAAGAAAAGGAGAGTTTTAATATGGAAGCATTACAAACTTTAATTATTAAACATAGTTGGGATTTACATGTGTGGCGAGAACGTTATGGTAATGGCTTATATGCTATGATTGCTCCTCCTATGGGTTGCGTTAATGAAATTCCAGATATTTCAACTGGTAGTGATATTGAGGCATTAGAATTACAGTTCTATTTAAATGATGAAGGTTCATGGCTACCAGTTGTGCGAGGAAATAATTTAGAAGATGTATTCAAAGAGCTGGAACAGAAAACAATGGTCGATAATGATACATGGAAACAGGCGGTATACGATGCTTTTGAATGTATTTTTGAAGAAAGTGATCACCATTACGGGTTGAGAGTAGCTATTGATAATAAGGTTCCAGCACTATTTAAACCGAGTGAACTATAGAAAAGAAGTATATCAATTTCGGATAAGTTAGCCATTCAAATTACACAATACAGCGATTTTCTTGGTTAGCGAAGTTAGCCAAAAAAGACTTGATCGAGAGAATTGCGAGTGACATTTATAACCTTTCATCTTTGGTATAAGTAAGTTAAAGAATTTAAGGCTGATTCTGCTAATTAAGAGGAATTGGCTTTTTATTTTTGCGGCCAGCATAGGCTACTCTTTTAAATTTAAATTAAAATGGAGGTTTTTATAATGAATGAACAAAAGACAATTGTGTTAGGAAGATCTAATGAGGATGTTTTTACTTTAAATTTTAATAATACCCCACATGTTTTAATTTGTGGAGGAGTGGGTGCTGGAACCACGCATTTAGGTAAGTTGATAGCCCAAAAGTGTATGTCGGAGTTGAACGGTAAGCTATTTATAGTAGACAAGCGAAGGGAAGAGTTTGAAGAGTTTGAGAGTCTTGGCGTTGATATGCTCCCAAACTTAGAAGTAGCATTCTTAGAAAAAATTCGAGATCAACACGACCAGCGCATTGAGCAACTGAAAACAAGTCATTGTAAGAATATTGAGGAGTATAACAAAAAATTCCCTAATGAACCTATTACGAGAATTTTTATCCTCATTCATGATGTTGATCACTTCCTACTTGATGAGGAAATATGTAGTTCAATGGGAACCATTATTAGAATTTGTCGTTCAACAGGAATACATTTGATTATCACGGCAAAGGATCCACATAATCTTCAAAGTAATCATATTCATAACATAGGCATCAAATTTTGCGGTAGTGGATTAGATCAGGAACGAATTAACAAGCTAATGTTCAAGACAAGTCCAGCTCCTCAAGAACTCCATAGGTGGACTTTCTATTATCATATGAACGGCAAAGAGGGGTATGTAGCTGTCGGCTCTTTTGAAGAGGATAGGGAGCGAGCATTCATAGAAGATATAGAAGCAAGAGAAAGAAGTAAAAGAAACATGGTAAAACAAGTGGCTGCTGAATTCCTAAGAGCAGCTGTCGCGAATGGGTTTACTATTGGAGACCTTAGTGAAGCTATAGAAACGCTTCAAGATGAAGCAAAAAATTTGAAGGTACTGCTAAATCAATTTGATTGATCGTTTTCAGTTAAGGAGGAAATGATATTGAGTTTTGAAAAACAGTTTGATCGGGGAATAGATAAAGCAAGTGTATCTCTAGAGAAGGGAATAGCATCTTTTAGCTATAAGGTAGGCCAGGGATTGAAAAAGATGCAGTATCAGCGAGAAACGAGAAATAAATTTTTAAAAATCTGCGCTGTGCTTCTAATCATTAGCATATCCATTGAGTTTCTTGCTCATATGAAAGATTGGAAACAGCATTATCATCTTATAGCTTTAATTTACAAGATTCCCTATGTCCCATGGCCACTGGGAATTTTTTTATTCCTTATTTCTTCTCTTATTTCCCTTTCTATGATAGGGGGAAGTGAAGGGGAAATTCATAAAAAATTTAAGCTTGCATTTGAAAGAGTAGGGTTAAGTAGCAGCCGCCGTATTTCGATTAACCAGGAGATACAGCCAGAATATCCTCTACTATATAAACAGTTTCAGGACACTGATGGAGGTATGATTTATATATTTTTAAATCCTGGGATCTCCTTTGATAAATGGCAAAAGGCAAAGCCCTCTCTTGAAGCTACCTTGCAGCAGTCGATTGATCAAATAACACTCTACCAAAACAACCCAGGATACATCCAAATTAAGCTCGGTGGAAGTCGAATTCCTGCCTATGTAGAGTATAGTGAAGACCTTCTGAAGGGGTGTAATGCGACAACCGTTAGTATTGGTGTAACAAAAGAAGGAGTTATATATCATAACTTCAAGAAAGTACCTCATCTCCTGATTGCAGGAGCAACCGGTGGGGGAAAATCAGTTATTACACGTTTTATTACCTATCTAACGATGAAGATTCATAAAGCCAATGTCTGGGGAATTGATTTTAAAGGTGGGATTGAACTTCAATCCTTCGAGCCAAATGGTGTAGAGGTCATTTGGGATCGTGAGAGAGCCCTTCAAGTTTTGAAAAGGTTGAAGGGAGAACATGATGCAAGGATAGAAAAATTTAAGGAAGTACGAGTCAAAAATATAGATGAATACAACGAAAATCATGCTAGAAATGAGGAAGGAAAATTAAAACGTTGCTATGTGGTCATTGATGAGTTGGCTGAGTTAACGGATAAAAGTGGTGTCCCCAAGGAGGAAAAGGAGATTTTTGAGGCCATTGAAGGGGAAATGTCGAGTATAGCACGTCTTTGCCGTGCAACCGGAATCCATCTGATTTTAGCTACCCAACGCCCTTCAGCTGATGTGATTACGGGACAGATAAAAACGAATGTAACGGGACGTATTTCTTCGTATTTGCAGGATATACCGGCATCTCAAATTGTATTGGGCAATAAAATGGCAACTGAAATTCCAAATGAACCCGGTCGAATGATGTACTCTGTTGGGAACGTTCCAGTTGAATTCCAGTCACCACTTTTTGAGGATCGACACATTGATCCTCATGTAAAAGTGGATTATAGCAAAGGCATGCTAACGAGTGAAGATGATTTTAAATCACCCGTTCCGTCCATGAATTTGAATAAAAAGAGGACACGGGCAAAATACGAAGATTTAGAAATTTAGGTATAGAGACTACGGAAATATGCACGAAATTATAGAAGGTTATTAGGTCAGATTTTAAGGAGGAAACAAGGTAAGAAATAAGGTCAGAATTAAATTGTATTGAAATAGCTAAAAGCCTTGATATATAAGGGTTTTACTATTATATAGGTTCTATTTAGGGGGGATATGTTCGGATGGAATGGACGGAACGAGTCACGCAGATGCTGGAATGAAGTGGAGGCAGATGGGAGCGAGGGACTGGAATGGAAGGAGAATATACCCCCTAAGGGTCGAAGGAAAGTCGACCTGAACCCTTTGGGTGGGGGAGACGGAGGCTTAATCCAATGGATGAGAGCTGGTTTAAAGATAATCAGCATAAGGAAGTGCGGGTTATTCGGGCTGGAATTTTAGATTACTGGCAAATGCCAATAAGGAAATGCAGAGAACACTTGAAAAGACTAGTGATGAACTATGGAAAGCTTTCAAGTTACCCAGTTCCTAATGGGAACTGGTTAGAATCTTTTCGATTTGCTCAGGAGTGGAATCGATATTGTTTTCATGATGTGGATCTAGCAAAGCTAAGAGAAATGATCAAGAAAGAAGAGGTCATTGTTGAAACTGGTCAATTCCAAATCAATAAAGAAACTTGGAGTTGGTTAGCGGATCTATCCTTTTTAGATGCAAAAGCAAAGGAATCACCCAATCATTTCTTTTTAAAGGAGTTATTTTCTCTTTATTTGGCTAAAAACTTCCCGGAATTCTGTATTGAAAAAGAATCTAGAGAACAACTTTTTGGAAAAAATGTTCGATTAGATATCTTTGCACAACAAAAGCAAAACAAACAAATGATTGTGGGGGAAGTCGGAGGTGTTCAGTTGTGGAAGGTGATGGCCCTTACGTTAAATCCTTTAAAACCAGAGGTTTATGTACTTCCCCACTGGACGACACAAAAGAAAAATCCATTTTATCGCATGACTGATACTTTTGATTATGTTTATTTTTGTCAGAATGGAGGTGGGTTAAAGTGAACCTAAAAGAGTCTAGTGTTCGTATTCTGTTAGCCCTGTATCGTCATGAAATCATGACTCCTTTTCAACTTGCTATCCATACCAACTACCACATTGATTATATTTATAAAAGTACAACTCAGCTGGTAAAAGAGCAGCTAATTAACAAGCAATCGGTCCCTTTTGTTCACCGTGCAGCTAAAGCCTACTATTTGACAAAAAAGTCATATGAGTGGGTAAGTGAAATGGTGAAAGAAACGGATAGGGTTAAATCCAAAACATGGGAAGGCCCAACAGGTGATATCATATCCGTACTCGTATCCAATCAGTTTTATACGGAATTAATAGCAAAAACAAAGGAAGATTATTCATCCGGACTGATTGAGTGGCTGGGTAAGAAGGATGCAGGAGATAGATACGCCCAGTTTAATGAAAAGGACCAGCGGTTGATTCCTTACTCCCCACAATCGTACAGTATCATTCAAATACCAAAAGGAAGAGCAATTGTCCATGTAGAGGTGTTAACGGGTGATGAAACGATGTCGGTTATAGAGGATTATATAACGACTGGAATCAAGTCATTACAAGCATATTGGCTGGAGGATACTCCAAAAGTCAGTATGCTTTTTCTATGTTTAACACCAACGATTATTCCTTCGATATTAAAAATCTGGGATACAGTTGAGCAGCGATTGCCAGGATTGAAACCTATGATCGGTGCAGCCTTTTTTCATGATTTGATTCAACAAGGAATACTCTCAGATGCATGGAACCTACGACAAAGGAAAGGGTCTTTATATGATTTTGCTATTTTTCCACCTATGGCTGTAAGTCCAACCCGTTTTATAGGAAAACAAGTGATACCACAATTTGCATCCATAGGATCTCAATTATGGGGATCTCGGAAAGGTGAGATCCAAAATAAAGAAAACCAATTACCGTTATTAGATACAGACCAATCTAAATGTAAGGAAGAGGAAGAAATCTTCTATTCCTAAATGAAAGGAGGTGAACATCATTTGAATTTGAAGCGATTTTTTGGTTTTATCATTGTCATTTTTGCCTTAATTGGCGGGACAAATGCTATTGCGAATGGCATTCATAAGCAGGGCGCGAAGTTAGATCAGCTAACGCTAAATGAAGAAGCAGAAGGATTTGCTTCAGGGTTCATTAAGACCTATTTAACGCTGCCAGCGGAACAAACATCCATTAAACCTTTTACGGAGCTGCAAGATGACAGGCCGATCGTCCTTTCCACAACTTTTCAGGATGTACAAGGAGTCTGGGTTCAAGGGAGTAAGCAAGATCCAGATACCAATGCAGTCATTGTGAATTTACTGGTTGAAACGAAAACAAAAGTCAAAGGGGATCCAGAGAAACATACCGAGGAAAAAGTGTTTCATCGTTACTGGAACGTTACTTTACAGGTGAGCCGCGACGATAAGGGAAAATTATCAGTGACTAGATATCCTGCTATACATCCTTTACTAAAAGGAAAGCCTAGTGCTCCTAAGTTGGATGTTGCAGATGATCAAGCAGCTAAAGCAATGACACCCATGCTTGAATCCTTTTTTAAAACGTATTTATCTGCTGAAAAACCGGAGGATATCGCAAATTTTTTTAGTGTTGAGGCCGACCATACCCTTCAACCGCTTAGTGGAAAGTTAGGATTCAACTCCATTTCACAGGTGGATGCTTATGGAAAAGGTCCCTGGGTAGTATTTGTCAATTTGAAGGTGAAGGATCCCGTAACAGAAG
>DATFAS010000015.1:0-5327 GCA_035254305.1 Bacillota bacterium | reverse complement strand
AGCTCAATAAATTTAAGCAATACATTACTTTCCATCAATTTAATATCAGTAACGGCGAATTTTTCAAGGCTTATTTGAATGTCTCTATATAAAGGGCTATCTTACCAACCATTTGCATAGAGTGGAATGAGGGGGGTGGGTTATGGCCTTTCATTCACGTAGAGGGATTAAACCATTTAGCTTCAAAACCGCCTTCTTATTGGCGTTAGTTATATTTTTTGCTATTTCCTTGCAAACTTTTATTTATATAGAACGACAACTTCAACCAATTGTCTTGAGTATTGCCACTACTAAGGTGGAGCAATTGGCTGCAGATGCCATTAATGATGCGGTGAGTAAGAAGATTGCTGAAGGATCCGATTTTAAGGATTTAGTTTATTTCCAGAAGGATGGAGATGGAAAAATAAAGGCGGTTTTATTTAATTACAATGAGCAATCACGTATTGTTGGGGAAGCGACAGCAAGGGTAAGTAATGCTTTGAAGGAATTAGAGGCGGTTCCATTGGTTATTCCTCTTGGGCAAGCTTTAAATAGTAGTATCTTTGCTATGCTTGGTCCGGATATTCCGATTACTATGGTTCCTATGGGAGCAGTTCAGGTAGATCTTATACCGGAGCTTAAAGAGGCGGGAATTAATATGGTTCATGTGAATGTGTATATTGATATAAGGGCAAAAGTTCAGGTTGTTATTCCCTTCACAACGAAACCAACAGTTATTGGATCTAAAATTCCTATAACGCAGGGGCTATTTATGGGAGATGTTCCTGATGTGTACTATAAGGGTGGCAGCAATCCTCAGGACAATTCGCCATTAATGCCTCCGATTCAATTTAACGGAACGCAATTTAACGGAAACCAAGCACCTAAGAAATAATAGGACCAGATTTATATTAGGAAAAGAGATAACACTTGTTACCTCTTTTTCTTATTTCTAGCTTCCTCTCTTTCCCATTTATTTAAATGGGGGAAGGGATCGAATGCCCATTCCGTTTTTCCATTAAACTTATACATGCCGTAGTGGAGGTGGGGGGGGAATTTTCCTGAAGTCCCTGGCTTTCCATATCCAGAACTTCCTACCCAGCCGACCACATCGCCCGGCTTTACAATATCGCCCACCTTAAGCTTCTTATTAAACCCTCCAAGATGTGCGTAATAATGATAGACATTATTAAGGTCTCTAATACCAACTCTCCAACCGCCAAAACGATTCCATCCTCTTACCTCAATATACCCATAGCAAACACTTCGAACTGGGGTTCCGTAGTTTGCGAATAGATCACATCCTTCATGCATTCTACGCCCTCCATATCCACGGGCACTTCCCCATGTACTGCGATAACTATAGTCCGAATGAAGAGGTAGAGGAAATACGTTTGCTGAAAGCTTGAGTGTATGGAATGCTTGATAGATCTGGGCGTATTCTGAAATAAGATCGACTGCCTTGTCCATATGGTAATATTCCCATAAGCCAATGCGGATATCGTCTTCGGTATACCCGTAATTTCCTAGATAGGAAGCGATAGAGAAGAGAACATCCATATCGTTATGGCGATCAGCCTGATGATCTCCATTACCATCTCTCCCTAATCCATCGAAAAATTGAATGATGTTAACATTTCTTTCGTTTTGGTCTGGATTAAGCATTCCTCCCCATAATTCTGAGGGGATATCGATGGATAACAATTGCCTCCCAGTTGAAGCATCCTTCTGCTTCTTCCCAGGCTTCGTGCTAAATTTTGCAATATTTTTTTCATATTGGTTCATTGCAGCTAAATAATACCAGGGTATGCCAGTAATCTGGCCAAATTTCTGAAACAATTCAAAGCGTTCTTGTTCAAGATCTGTAGCTGCACTGGCTTTTGCGTATGTCATGGAAGGATTAACACCGGTTAGGAACAGGATTGTAAGAAGCATTACGCGAATAAACCTAGCCATCATAGGACCTCCAGCTTAAAAATCTAGAGTTAGTTTTTGTTTCATGGAATTAAAGCATACTATGGAAAAAAGGGGAAAAAAATTGCAGTGAATTTATGTGCCCAAAAAGCTGAAGAGTATTGGCAGAATGTTACTTGGTTGCATTTTAAAGGGGGAGGCCCTACAATAAGACAATGATGGATTAGATGGGAGTGAATTATCATGCACCAGCGAAAACCGGAATGGCTGAAGATCAAGTTAAATACCGACGAGAATTTCACTGAAATAAAAAAGATGATGCGTGGTAAAGTTCTACATACAGTTTGTGAAGAAGCAAGATGTCCAAATATATTCGAATGCTGGTCAAACCGAACGGCTACTTTTATGATCAATGGGAGTATTTGTACGAGAGGCTGTAGGTTCTGTGCAGTAACCACAGGACTGCCAACAGAGCTGGATTTAGCGGAGCCTGAGAAGGTTGCCCAGGCAGCTGAACAGATGAATCTACAGCATGCTGTTGTCACTGCGGTAGCACGGGATGACTTACGAGATGGAGGAGCATCCATCTTCGCTGCTACAATTAGAGAACTTCATAAACGACTCCCACTATGCAGTGTGGAAGTTTTGATTCCTGATTTTCAAGGGGACTGGGAAGCCTTGCGGTTAGTCTTAGAGGCGAAGCCAGATATTCTTAATCATAACATTGAAACTGTTGAAAGATTATCAGATCGTATTCGTTCTAAGGCAAAATATCGAAGGTCCTTAGAGTTATTGAGCCGTTCAAGGGAAATAGCACCTAATATTCCAACCAAATCAAGCATTATGATTGGGGTAGGGGAAACGCAGGAAGAAGTATTAGAAACACTGAAGGACTTACGTCAGGTGGATGTAAACATTGTAACGATTGGGCAGTACCTACAGCCAACGAAAAAGCATTTCCCTGTTGAGAAGTATTGGCATCCAGATGAATTTCAATTCTTTAAAGAAGAAGGGCTTAAACTTGGCTTTAATCATGTTGAATCTGGCCCATTGGTTCGAAGCTCGTATCACGCACATGAACAGAAGCAAAAGGCAAGCCAGATATAATAAAGAGGGCCCTTATAGAGGGGACCCTCTTTTCCTTTATTTCGTATTGTTGACCCCAGTTGATGAGTTGGAATGATTGTTTATTACATTTTGGCTATCGACAGTTTTATTTTTTAGGATACTCTGTAATTTAGTGTCGTCAAATGGTTTTCGGTTATTTGAGTTAGCAACAAGTGTTTTCACTTCATTAATTGTATTGGGATCTGCGGTATAGTGCAGTCTGTAATATCGGGGCGATACACCCCAAGCCGCTAATCTAGCCTGATTGAAGGTTGAAGTATCTTTAACCCCATTCATCCCTACAAAAATGTCCTGATCCGTCACTAAAACGGAAGATTCTTGTACCCCAGGGATTGTATTCACCACGGTTGCAATGGTTCTGGCTAGCACATTACGGTCAACATAATAGGTGCTTGCTTGTTGAGTATGCATATCTGTTTTGTGATAAGCTGCATAACCAAAGCTAGTAACACCTGTGGAATAATCGTTTGTAGTTCCTCTTACTCCCATTGTATTATGGTTTTTGTACAAGGAATTGCTTCCATAGGTCTGAGGATTTACATTATTTACATTCGCATTCCCATTATAATTTCTACGGGCTAAATCAGCGGTATTAGAGACATAGGATCTCGCTGTTGTTCCTGTTTGGCCATAGGACTGGTCCATACCCGTACTCTTTGTTGTAGCACCTGGTCCTTGGTTTACACCACACCCCATTAAAGCAAAAGATAAAGCAGAAACGCCTAACCATGTTTTCCAATTTAACATGTAAACACCTCCCTGGCAGATATCATTCCCTCAATTCGCTTATCGTTCTCGTGGAAAGAAAGTGTGGATTTATTGAAAGTATGGTAAAATGATGTGTAAATATGAGACAGTTCTTTGGGAGGAAAGCCTGTGATTCGCGTGCAAGGTCAATCATATGAGCTGCTTGATAATTATCGGAATGGCTGGAACGCAGAGGCCTTTAAAGAAAGGTATAACGAAATTCTAAATAAGTTTGATTATGTTGTGGGTGACTGGGGTTACGGCCAATTGAGGCTCAAGGGCTTCTTTGAAGATAATTATCCCAAGGCTTCATTTGACAATCGAATTAGCTTCCTGGACGAATATATTCAAGAATACTGTAATTTTGGTTGTCCCTATTTTGTTCTGAAGAAGATCCGAGAAACGAAGAACCCTAAACAGGATCATGAGGAAGCCAAAAAAACAATCATCCTGCCTAATGGCTAGATGATTGTTTTTTTGTTTGTGAAAAATTAAGCATTCTGATTGGTTATCTCAATCAGATGGGGGGATAACATTGGAATCGAGGGTTTCTAAGAAGTGTCTTAGTTCCTCTGCCTCCTCTTCAGAAATTTTAAATGCGTATTCTAGATATCCCTCTTCTTTTAAGTCATCGTCGCCAATGATAGCCGTTCGGTTGGATTGCAAATTAACGATAATCATTTTGCCGTAATAACGATCGGTAGGAATAACTAATAAATCATGACGATGGTTCTTAACAAAGCTAACGTAACGGACCTTAGTGGTTTCTGAGTCATCATATAGAAAGAATGTATCATTATTCATTTTTGGCGATTCCCTCCATAGAAATTAAAGCTTTCTTACTCATCCTACCATAATAAACACGAAACTGCCAAAGAAGTACATTGCGGTAGCCTATTCGAAAACGGTACAATAATAAATATGAAGAGGTGAAAATTATGGATGAAAATACCGGACATATTTTACTGATTTCGATGGCGTTGGTCTTTACCTTTGGAATTACGATTATCATTGCAAAAATTAAGAAAAGAAAAAGTAGGGAATAGCGAATGTATAATGTAAACACAGACAAAATTAATGAAATACTTACCTTTATGGAAAATTCTCTTTTTCCTGTCTTCAAAAGCCTTGTTCAACAACCAAATGAAACGATGACAGAGCAGATTACTGGACATGCATTATCTAGGGTTTTCCATTTATGCATAGAGGGCATGACGGATATTGGGAATTTCCTTATTGATGGCTTTATTATGCGCGATCCTGGAAGCTACGAGGATATTGTAGATATTATGGAAGATGAAACAGTCTATACGAAGGAACAAGCTTTTGTTTTTAAACAAATTATTTCTCTTCGCAAATCTTTAGTAATAGATTACACGCAAAATAATGTTACGGAATTACACAATACCTTAACTACCCACTATGTAGTCATTCTGCAGTATCCACAGATCATTAGAGAATATCTACAAAAAGAGCTATGGTAAAAGCTTCTTAGGAAGCTTTTTTTATATAAATTTTTGTAGTTGCTAAGTTATCCGTAATTATTATATAAATTTGTT
>DATFAS010000014.1:0-16383 GCA_035254305.1 Bacillota bacterium | reverse complement strand
TGGGCCAGAATATTTAATTTTATCGGAATGGGGAAGCTCTGGGCTTTTAAGTCTAGCGGTCTTTATTGCCCTATTCATTATCATTATCTTCTTTTTACTATTTTCAACGTTTCGCTTACGGGACAAGGGGTGAAGAGTATGAATGGGCTAGTAGCAAGGATATCCAACCTCTCAAAAAAATATAAAAATAAAACCGTATTGGCACCTATTCAATTAGATATCTTTAAAGGGGAATGTGTTGTTCTTTGTGGTGGAAATGGAGCAGGCAAAAGCACATTAATTAAAATGCTCGTCGGAATTCTTCAACCAACAACAGGTGAATTTCTTTTTCATACAGAAAATAAAAAGAAATTTGGCTACATGCCTGATCAGATGAATTTTCAAGGAGAATTAACTCCAGTAGAAATTCTGCAATACTATGGTTCATTTGTTCAAGCGAATAAGGAAAAAATTAACCAAGTGTTACAACGAGTGGGGCTTTGGGAGCAAAGGAATCAGAAGGTTAGCTCCTTCTCCAAAGGAATGGGGCAGAGGTTAAATTTAGCACAGGCACTATTAGCCGAGGTTGACCTCTACATTTTTGATGAGCCAACGAATGGTCTAGACCCATTCTGGGTGATCGAATTTAAGAACATTATTCAAGAATTAAAAGAACGCGGAAAATCTGTCTTACTTTCTAGTCACATTATGCGAGATGTTGTCGATATAGCGGATCGTGTCGCCTTTATTTTCGAAGGAGAGATGAAAGCGTGCGGTGCACTTGCAGAAATCTATCAAACTTGTCATTGTAGTTCGCTAGAAGAGGTATTTTTAAGTTTTATTCAGGGGAAAAGACAAGATCGTGTGCTCGCCTCTGCCTCTGTATAATATGAACAGGCATGGAATCGGAAATTCCCATTCCATGCCTGTTTTTAAGTTTTTTTAAATGACATCAGTGGTTGATTTTATGTACTACTAGACTACCTTCTTAATGTCCTCCACAACCACATCCACCGCCTCCACAACCGCAACCACCATCATCATTCAACTCATCCTCGGTTGGAATCCGATCCAAATCAATGGTTTTTATTACATATTGGCTGATTACCTTCTCGATTTTCCCTAATTCCTGTTGTGCATACATAAAATCACGGATAATTGGATTTTCATATAGTGAAAAACGTTGTTGTTCAAATCCATCAACATCTTCCTTCGTAAGCTGCAGGCCATGCTGTTGCTTCTGTTGAAGAGCACGTTGAGCCATGATTACCTGATTATATTGATCCATGTCGTGTTCACTAGACAAGAAGTCTTGGATCATCTTCTTTAATTCCATGTAGGCTGGTTGATTAATGATTGTATTACAAAGTTCAACCGTTTTTTCTACAATAAGATCCATATTAGGTTTCGGTCTCACAAATAAATCCTCCTTGTAATTTCATTTAATTTCTCCCTAAGTTTACTGTTTAAACTTTAGAAACGAAGTGAGATTCATCGCAAAATAAAAAAAAATTTCACTAAGCAAGGAAACCATTCAAATGTGTTATCATGAATAAAAAAAGAAAACATCGGAAATAACACTTAAATTAGATTACCCTAAGTAAAAAGGAGAGTCAAATATGGCTGTCTACTTGAAACGAGTATATGATGCTGTAAGCCCAACCGACGGAAAGCGGATATTGGTTGACCGTCTTTGGCCGAGAGGAATAGCAAAGGAAGAGGCTACCTGGGTTCAATGGGCAAAGGATGCGTCACCAAGCCCTCAACTGAGAAAATGGTTTGCCCATCAGGTGGATCGCTTTGATCTTTTTCGGATTCGATATGAGGAGGAGTTAGCCAACGATCCAGTTAAGCAGCAAATAATCAAGCAACTAAGGGAAGATGCAAGTAATGGAATTCTCACATTAGTGTATGCTGCAAAAAATGAAACCTGTAATCATGCGATCATTCTTCGAGAATGGCTAATTGATGATCATAGAGTCGTGGAGAAGAAGTCTTGATAGCTACCGAGGCCCTTCTTTTGTTTTGAACGAATTGGGTATATCTGTATTTTAACCAAAGAAATACCTTATATCTTTTTTGGATATTAGTGGTATACTTAGAGTAGTTTAATCTTCCTCGTTCGGTTAGATTTGGTCTGACTTTGGCACTCCAATAGGGGGTGCCTTTTTTGGTAAATAGGAAACTACATTAGACAACTTGGCTGCCACCTCATCTTCCCTTAGGCTTGGCGTGAGCCAAGTTTTGTTTAGTGTAAAGAAGATAATCATTACGCATACTTTACCCGTATTCTTTTCCGTGATATCTCTCACAGTCATTTTAAATCTTTAAGTTTTACAATGGGGGATAGGGAAGGACAGATAAAGGAGAGGATTTAGGGATGGTTGCAGGAATACAGAAGCTTCATCACTTAGGGCAATGTCAGGTGATACTAAATTTCTATGAAGATGATATGATGATAGAACGAGAAGCTTTTTTCTTCGAAGACATGGTCATAACTGATGAACAGATTCGTTTTAACCGGAAAAATCAGACAGCATTTCATTTAGATTTGTCCCCCTATTCAAAATTAGAAGTACTAGGAATGTTTAAGAACTACTTTGCTCTTCGCACCCCCAACAAGAGGGTAGAACTTTATTTTGTATAGGATATACAAGGAAAACGAGTTGCAGCTGTGCGGAGACGGAATTCAAATCATTTATACGCTAAGAAATACCCTGTCATACTTAACAGGGTATTTCTTTTTGCAGAAATCAATTCACAAGAAGGTTACCAAGTTTCTTATTCCTCTAATGCTTTAACCACACATATACAACATGCAATAAATTTAATGATATATCTCATAACAATTTCCATCCTCCTAACAATATTTCCAGGTTATTCATATTAACATATTTTCGTCTAAGACATGATGTTCCTGACAAAACTAGAAACAAACCTGCAAACTTCGTTACCTTTCGACATTCTTTATATACATTAAACAACCATTAGATACCATAGAATAGGAAAGAGGATGGTGATAGCATGCATGTTCTTGCCTGGGTAGGCCTTGTTGCAGAAATAGCAGTTTGTGGATCTGTGATATGGGTCTGCTCAAAAGTGATTAAACCTCATAAATCAAGGTAAACAAATGCACACCCACGGGTGTGCATTTGTTATCCATATGTGAATAAAGGACCTATGCGATTCCGACGCTTAGGTCCTTTAAAACAATTATTTCGTAAATACTAGGCTCTGGTCTGTGTTATTTCCAATCGTTACCTTCACTTTATAATCTCCTGATTGGAGAGTAGCTGGAATATCTAAAATCGCAGTGGTTGTATTGTTATTAATTACGGTCTGAGAAGTAATGGACGGATTTAAAGACGTACCATTTGTATTGACTAACTCAAGATTTACCTGTGTGTTATTGGTAATATTTGTAGTCTGAACTCCAATTGTTAAATGAGTAATTCCATTAGAGTCTGTGTTTTTAGATTCTGTTTGAACGTTTGCAATGCTGGTGGCAGTTCCTAACTGTATGTTATGGCTAAACTTCGTGATATTACCTGATAAATCAACGGCATATAAGATATAATCACCATTTGTTAAATTACTCGTATCAAGGGAAACTCCAGAGTTTACTTGACCGACAATAGCCTTAACACCAAGCTTCGAATTAATCAAAGAATCAAGGTCACTTACTTTAGCAGGAGTATAAGTAGCCGGAATAAGATAAACTGCTCCCATCTCATTACTGCTAACCGACACCGAATCCCCAACTGCTAAAGTATATGAGGTTGAAGAGTAAGTGATTGTAGGAGATGTTGTGTCAGTTCCTGTACCTGTCGTTTCATTAGTAGAACCCGCAGAACCAGGTACTACTTCAATTGGTTCCCCAGTGGAGGGATTTGTAACATCTGTTTGTAATCGATAAAGTAAAGTAGCTGCCTGTGCACGATTTAATGTGCTTAATGGATCGAAACGATCCGCAGCAACTCCTTTGATTACACCAGCCTTCACAGCTGTTGCTACATGTATTCTAAGATTCTGTGGAATTAGATTCGCATCTTCGTAAACACTTAGGATTTGATTGGCCTCATCTTGGCTAACTAGCTGAATAGAGTTTTGTTTGATTAGTAATTGCACAAGTGTAACAGCAGCTTCAGCACGATTAATGGCTTGATTTGGTAAGAAATCGTAACCACCATCAACCGTAAACCAAGTCATATAATCCTTCGCTGCCTCTACATCCTTGAAATACCAATCTCCATTATGTACATCTAAGAAGTCTTCATGTGTTGTATCGGATGCTTGTAATGTAAAGAAGCGGCTAACCAATACTGCAAATTGAGCTCGGTTAAGCTTACCAGCAGGTTGAAAATGATGATCATCCATCCCACGAATAATACCTTCTTCTGCAAGCTTCTCAATGGCTTGTTTTGCCCATGAAAATCCATCATCAATATCTTCGAAGGATACCTTTTGTTGCTTATACCATCCATAATGGTTCCCATTATCGTGTTTTTTTCCGTGAAATCCATCTGCCAATACTGGAGCAGTGCTGAAACTTGAGACAAGGGATAAAGCTAGTAAAGAAGTCATCCATTTTTTCTTATTCATAATTGTTTCTCCTCCTATTTTTTTGATCTAATCATCTATTCGAATGAGCAACTTTTTTTATGGGGGAGATTTACCAATTATACCAACATTTCTTTTTCTTCTTATCAATGCTTGATATAATAGGAACATTCGTTATGGAAAGGAATTAGAAAATGAATACAGAAGAAATCCTAAACCTCCTTAAAAATAGTTCAAAGAAAACCCCGGTTAAAGTCTATCTTCAGGGAAAAATCAATCAAATCCCGTTCTCAGAGAATTGTATCGTTCTTAAAGCTGAGAATGGGGGAATTATCATTGGTGATTGGGAAGAACTAAAGGATACTATACATTCCCATCCTTTTCTTATTGAAAAGTTATTTATTGAGAGTGATCGTAGAAATTCAACCATTGGATTGTTGGAGCTATTCCACCAAGATGCCCGTATCGAACCAGGCGCCATCATTAGAGAAGGAGTAACCCTTGAAAAAAATACAGTAATCATGATGGGAGCAATAATCAATATAGGAGCCACCATCGGTGAAGAAACTTTAATTGATATGAACGCTGTCATTGGTGGAAGAGCCAATATAGGAAAGAAGTGCCATGTTGGGGCAGGCGTTGTGATTAAAGGAGTGATTTCATCCCCCCATGCACAACCTGTCCAAATCGAAGATGAGGTCATTATTGGCCCTAACGCTGTGATCATGGAAGGAATACACATAGGTAGAGGAGCTGTCATTGTTGCCGGATCCATCGTGACTAGGAATGTAGTCGCTGGTGAAATTTTTTCTTCATAAGAAAAAGGGGTAACCTGTCGGTTTGCCCCTTTTTGTAATACCGTCAAGAGTTCTCGCATAAAATAACCCTGCGTAATTTCCTATAAATAAAAGCCCTACCTCTCTTTCATCCTTACGGCTCCGATGACCGATCCAGGGGAAAAAATCATTCTACCATTAACCTTAACTTGAAAGTTTAAGCCAGGAATAAACGAAGTGGTTAAAACGAATAATAGAAGGGTTTCGTTCATGTGGGTGATTTCGGTGAAGTGTAACTTTATTATTATAAACCTATTATTCAATTTATGCAACACTCTTATTTTAAGCGTTAAGTCGGATTCCATACTTGCTTAGGCGTGGTATAATGGAGAAAGTTTGTTTATTTCAAGAAAGAGAGGAAGGAAACTGTGAGAATAGCTTGGTTAACCCTTCTAATTGCAGCACTGCTTTTTCCCTCCCTCCCAGTTTGGGCAGAGGAAAATCAACTAAACTTAGACGCTGAAGCGGCAATATTAATGGATTCCCACACGGGACAAGTACTTTATGAAAAGAATAGTCATGAGCGAATGTTTCCAGCAAGCATCACCAAAATTGTCACGGCAACAGTCGCAATTGAAAGTGGTAAATTAGATGAAGTCGCTACGGTATCCCGCCAAGCTACAGTGGTGGAAGGCACCAAGGTCTACCTCGATGTTGGCGAACAAAAGACGATACGCGAATTACTTTATGCATTGCTACTCCATTCCGGAAACGACGCCGCTAATGTGATCGCAGAGCATATTGCGGGCAGTCAAGCGAAGTTTGCAGAACAAATGAATGCAGTAGTCGAAAAAGTTACACATTCCAAAGATACCCACTTCGTAAACCCCCACGGGTTATTTGATAAAGATCATTACGTGACAGCCCACGATATGGCCCTGTTATCCCGTTACGCAATGCAACATCCATTGTTTCGTGAAATCGTAGGCACCAAAGATTATCAGTGGGACGGAAAAAAGTGGAAGACAAAGCTTGTAAATCAAAATCAACTCTTATGGCGATATACAGGAACGAATGGAATGAAAAATGGGTTTCTTGATCAATCTCTTAATACTCTCGTTACATCTGTAAATCGAGATCAAACCGAGCTTATTGCGGTCGTACTTAAAGATCATGGTAAGGAAAAGGCTTATGAAGATACAACTAAGCTAATGGATTATGGGTTTGCTCATTACGAAGATAAACAGCTTCTGACAAAGGAACAACAGATTCAATCACCATCAGGTACAATGTTTCAGACCACTGATCACGTTTTTGCTACAGTAAAAAAAGGGGAAAATGCAACATATGAAGTAAGTGACCAGGGAGTTCTTACCGTTAAATCTGGTAATAATGTACAGTCTGTGCCGGATGCACTTAAGCCCGTCCCTGTGCCGTCCCAAGAAATATCTCCACCATCCACAATACCATGGTGGATTTATGGGGTAGGGCTTTTCTTAATTGTTACAGCATCTTTTGTGATCCGTCTTAAGGTTCGCCAAGATGAGGCTGTTTAAACCGTTTAGCTGCTCTAGTCTAGAGACTAGGGCTTTTTTTTAAGTAAAAACAGGAAAATTACAAAGTAATACGGGGCACAATATTGTATATTTCATAAACGATAGAAGGAGGAAGAAAAAGATGTTTAAAAGCACTTTCACAACCGCATTTTTTATTAGTCTAGCTTTTGCGATTGGGTTTATATTTTTAAGCATCTCCATTAGTCATCATACTATTGAGCATTTTGATCGTTTAGTTATTTCCTTCATTCGAGGGTGGGAGACACCCACACTAACTAATATCATGAAATATTTCACCACGGTTGGATCCATGGTTTCTGTTCTTATCCTCTCTATCATTGCTCTGTTCTTTATTTATCAAAAAAATAAACAAAGGTCTGATGCAGTTTTTTATATGACTGTTCTGATTGGAAATGTTTTATTAAATCAAACTTTAAAGGCTATTTTTCGACGGGCCCGGCCCGACCTACACCGGTTAATCGTAGAGAGTGGATACAGTTTTCCAAGTGGTCATTCCATGACAGCCTTTTCGATGTACGGAGCCATCTCCTTCCTTATTTGGAAGCATATCCCGTCAAAACAGGGTAGAGGAGCTGTCATTCTTCTAAGCTCATTCATGATTCTAGCTATTGGAGTAAGTAGAATTTATTTAGGGGTTCATTATCCTAGTGACGTTCTAGGAAGTTACTTATTTAGTGGGTTTTGGTTGACAGCAGCCATATGGTTTTATCAACGATATAAGGAAAAGTATAATAATAAGAGGACGTAAAATAGAAGTGTCCTCTTATCTCTCACGTAAACCTGAATGTGTCAATAAGAACCTATCCACCAAAGGCAATAATCCCTTTTCTTCCTCTATGAAGTGAACAGTAATCCGATTTAATAAGGATCTGATATCTCTTCGCTTCTCTTGCAGGGAAGAAGGTCTATCCAATAAGGCAGTAAGCTCTTGTTGAAAAACAACATGATCTTCCACAACATACTGTAGAATATCAGGCTGTGATTGATACATCTCTTTTAAGATAGGTAATAAGATCTCTTCTTCACATATTGAATGAGCTTCTAATAATCGAATTAATTGTTTTATTTCATATTCTAACCCTTCCAAATCCATCAAGGATGGGTCCTTTTTCAATTCTTCTAACTGGCCTAAAATATGTTCGATATTCCACCGAATCATTTGATGCTGCTTTAAGATTAGGTCACAGTTTCGATTACTCAAAAATCCCACACCCCTCATAAGGAAATATTCCAAATATAAACTATACACCATCATAACCATTAATACTGTGAGAAATTACACACTTTTAACTCATTTAGAGGTCTATATGAATGGATACTTTCCTATACGAAAAAAAGACCCGAGTAGGGTCTTGGAGATTTTATAGGAAAAATTGAGTGATTTCTTTAATTTCCTTACGTGGCAGTTTCTTAGGGCTGTCTTTAGGGTAACCTAGGGCAACTACCAAATTAAATTGTCTATCCGCACCAATGTTTAAATATTCTCGCATCTGTTCTTTAGCAAGCATGATCGGGCCCGTCATTGCACAAGTTCCTAAGCCTCTTACATGTGCAGCAAGCATCAAGTTTTGGGTAGCCATGCAGCTACTCTTGATCCCCTCTTCTTCCCAAACAGATTCTGGAACAAATTCCACCGGTTCGAATATTTTCTCTCGAAACTTCGATTGGTATGGGGTAGCTAAACAAATAATAAGGACAGGTGCATTTGCAAATGCGGTAGCATAAGGACCAAAGGATCGTATTAAGAGCTTCGCTTCCTTTTCCTTACCCTTCTTCTCAGCAATTGCTGCCTTTTCATATAAGGCATCCCAGGTTAACTTTTCAATATGTTTAATCATTTCCTGATTTTTTATCACAATGAATTCCCATGATTGGGAATTCGTATCACTAGGAGCAAAGCGGGCACAATCAATAATCTCCTCAATATCCTCAATCATAACCTCCTGATCTGTAAAATTGCGAATACTTCGGCGACTAAGAATGATGTCCTTAAACTCTTGATAAATCATGGGTTAAATAACTCCTTTTTTACTAGATAAATGATTTGAAAATAAAGACGAAGTTAACAAATAAACGTTTTGTTCGTTTGGAATAAACCATAAGCAATAGAATGTGCATAGAAAGTACAGTATGTATGAAACTAAAAATAAAAAGTTCTCCAAATTGAGAACTTCACATTCTACCAACAGTATGGTGGGCGCTGACGGGATCGAACCGCCGACCCCCTGCTTGTAAGGCAGGTGCTCTCCCAGCTGAGCTAAGCGCCCTCGTTCATCTATTATATAATGGGAAAGTATGAGGAGTCAAATAAAATTACCGAATAAACCTATTTTTTTGTAGGAGGAAAATTGAATCAAGGCAGGGAATAATATAAGGGTGCAATTTTGACTTCGGATAGTAGAGGATTCTATGAATATTTATAAACGTTTTGCACTGGCTGTGGCAGGGTTGACCCTTACGGTTCTGGTTGGAACGGTCGGTTTTCATTATTTTGAAGATATTAGTTTTTTTGATGCATTATGGATGACAGTTGAGTCAGTTCTAACGATAGGATATGGAGATCTGGTCCCTCAAGAGCTAAGTTCCAAGATATTTGCTCTTTTCCTCATCCCACTCGGGATTGGAGTGATGACTTATACCTTAGGATTGGTAGCTGCATTATTAATCGAGGGTGAGCTTTCGAAGACAGTTAGGAGAAGGCGAATGGAGGATAAAATTAAGCGTTTAAGAAATCATACAATTATATGCGGATTTGGGCGTGTTGGGCAGAATGTAGCAACCCAGCTACTTGATGAGCAGTTACCCTTTGTTATCATTGATAAATCATTTGACCCTAAAGCGAATCCAAATTTATTATACATAGAAGGTGACGCTACAGAGGATGAATTTCTTCTTAGAGCTGGAATTGACCATGCTTCCGGGCTCGTGGCTACCCTACCACTCGATGCAGAGAATGTCTTTATTTCCTTAACGGCAAAAGGATTAAATCCTCGCCTTCAGGTTGTTGCACGGGCCGAGAAGGCTGAGTCAGAGGAAAAGCTGCTTCGTGCTGGGGCTGATAAGGTAATCAACCCTTCAAGCATAGGGGGGAGACGAATGGCCATGGCTATTATTAAACCTATTAGTGTAGATTTTGTGGACACTTTATTGCATGATAAACAGGATGCTTATAGTGTAGAAGAATTAGTTATCCAGGACGAATCCAAGCTTGCCTATAAATCAATAGCCTATAATCGCATAAGAGAGAAGTATGATGCTACAATAGTCGCTATTAAGCGTCATGATCATATACTAGTAAACCCTAAATCTACAGAAATTCTACTTCCAGGTGATTGTGTGATTGTATTTGGAACAAAACAACGCCTGACGCAATTTGAATACGATTCCCAGAACAAAACGTAAACAAACTAGGGAAGCAGCTCATTATAACGAAAACAATCCACTGTATGATCCATCACCATACCAACCGCTTGCATAAAAGAATAACAAATCGTTCCACCTACGAACTTAAACCCATGTTTTTTAAGGTCTTTACTCAACGCTTCTGAGAGGGGAGTTGTCACAGGTACCTGTTCATGGGTTGTCCAATGATTAATCAGAGGTTTCCCGTCAACAAATCGCCATAAGTAGGAATCAAAAGAGCCATAGTCCTCTAAAATCTGTAGATATGCTTTTGCATTTTCAATGACAGCTGCTATTTTTCTTTGATTTCTTATAATGCCGGCGTTCTCCATCAACTCTTGGATTTTGCTGTCATTATAATGGATGATTTTAAGTGGATCAAACGAATCGAATGATAGTCGGTATTGTTTGCGTTTCTTTAATATGGTAATCCAACTTAAACCTGCCTGTGCACCTTCAAGATTAATCATCTCAAAAAGCCTGCGATCGTCATGAACAGCTACCCCCCATTCCTGATCATGATACTCCACATATATGGGGTCTGCTGTTACCCATTGGCATCGCTTCATCATCATCACCTTGTTCTCCCTTTGATTTTCTCCCTGATTGTACAGATTCGGTTAAAAGAATACAACTTCTTTTGATAAAAAAGCATACAAAAAACGCCCCAAATGGGACGTATGTTAAAGGAGTTATTTATCATGGTTTGTTATAATTCCATAAACGGTAAGCAATGCAGCAAAACCATTGGCGATTTCGTTGGTAAGATCATCAGGGATTTGCAAACCAAACCCTTGTGCAACTAGCTTAAGTGCGCCAATGATACTAATCCAGAAGGACGGATTTGTATACAATGCACTCACTCCTTTCCCTATTAGCATATGAAAGGAATGATCTTTTTGAGCTAAGAAAAGAAACACAAAAAGCACCCCCTCATAAAGGAGATGCTGTGTTAACTTAGTTGCTGATAAATTCTTGTGTCCAATAATAACCGTAGGAACCACCTTTGGCAAACCCGACACCTATTTGCGTATAATTCGGATTTAGGATATTCGCGCGGTGACCCGGGCTGTTCATCCAACCGTTCACAACCTGTGCTGGAGTTGTCTGACCTGCTGCAATATTTTCCCCAGCATAGGAGAAGGAAATACCAAATTCCTTCATCATGTCAAATGGGGAACCATAGGTTGGGGAATTATGATCGAAATAATCCTTATTCATCATATCCTGAGATTTATACCGAGCCATACGAGACAACTCCCAATTCGCATGAAGGGGTGAGAGACCTTGCTTTGCCCGTTCAGTGTTCGTCAATTGAATGACTTGGGCTTCAAATGACTTTACCGAATCCAAGTTTGGAATATTTAACACTTGACCAGGATAAATCATAGCAGGATTGGAAATTTGAGGATTTGCTTTAATGATTTCACTCAATCCTACCTGGTTAAGAGCTGCAATTTTCCACAGGGTGTCTCCATAGTGAACAGTGTAACTTGATGAAGATTGTGCTGCCGAGGAAACACCAGCAAATCCTGTCATTCCGGTGATTGTTACACCAACTATAAGAGCTAAGAGAGATTTTCTAAACTTTTTCATCAGACATTTCCTCCTTTTTGTTGCCTACGAGGTTAGTTGTCGGGTTCGGGTTCAAGGAGATTTTCCCTACACATCGTGATTCACCCCAATACAGAGATAGCGGCTCTGTAGATAAAAATTCCCCCGCACTCTAAGACGAAAGTCTTTTAGTTTCGGCTGATCCAATGATAAACAAGATCATTAAGAAGGAAAATACTAAATTAATGGTTGTTTTAGTAACATTAGGAATTTTGATTAATTAATTTGGATGTAGAAAGTCTGTATAAATACCATTTACACCCCAATTTTTTAACTCTTGCTGCTGTTTATCTGAATTAATCGGATGGACGAACACAGAGATTCCATGTTCACGAAGATTGTGAATAAAATCTTCTGTAACACACTCTGAAGACAAAGCAATGACATCTAGCCCATGATTTTGCATGAAATCAATGATTTCTTCGGGCTTTGCATCAAGCATATAGGTGGAATAGATTTGATGTTTGAAGGGATGAATTTGGTTCACAATTCGATACATCTCGGGATGATAAATTTCTGGAATGATTCGATCTAAGAGGGCAGGATTATGATGTTTCACAGATTCCACCAGTTGGGTAAATTGTAGACGAATTTGTTTGGGATCGGTTTCTTTTGTATCAGTTATGATAGAGATATCAGGAAATTTCTCCAATAACCAGATAAGTCCATGCAAATCCATAGGATGAAATTTTCCTTTTATTTTCGATTGCATAAATTCATCATGTGTGGGTGGGACCGCATAACCAGACCAATCGTGATTGGCTACTAACTGCTGATCTCGTGAAAAGGTTAAATCCACCTCAAAAATTCGGAAATTCCTTTTATAATTATGGAAAAAAGCCTCCCATGAGTTGGTATAATCAATACCCTCGATTCCACCCATTCCATGGGAAATCCATGGAGTAAACACCCATGATTCATCTAAGGCTATGGTTGGCTGCGCCATAATAACAAGCAACACCAAGAAAACAGCACTACTTAACCAAGTTTTCCAAGTTATCATGTCTTCCCTCCAAAAAAAAGTTTGTCCCATTAGTTTTCCTACTTCATCCCAAAAAATAAATAGTTTAATGAACTTTGCTCCTAGATTTTCTATTTTTAATAAGGGGTTCATTTTTTCAAAGGCATGATATAATTTCTGCTAGAAGGAAAACAAACAATAGATGGGGTACAACTATGAATCCATGGATACACAGAATAAAATCAACGGCTACCTGGCTTTACGTATTATTTCTAACTCCCTTAATCCTTACTATTTTTGTTGAATTCCTATCTCGTGGTAGCCTAAAGGATCTATGGCAATGGAGCATAGAGCATACACCAGCATTCTTCGCCAATTACCTCATTGTGTTTAGTCTGATGCTCCTTGCTACTTCACTTCTAGGAGTCTATTCAGTCGCCTATTGGATCCCTTCTATCCTCCTAGTCATTCCTGCAATAGCTAGTGGTTTCAAATTACAGACCGAGGGAAGTCCCTTATTTCCTTGGGATATCGTCCTTGGTTTTCGTCAGCTTAAACTATTTAACTCTACTATATCCTCTTACTTCACATGGGAAATGGGTATAGGACTCGTGTTATTTCTTTTATTTGGAGTGAGCTTCCATTATCTGTTGAAGCGGTTTAAACTTCACCTAAATCGAGTAGTTCGATTGGCAACCGCCATCATAGCCTGCTTTATTTTTGCGATTCCTTATGCTGACAAAATCTATCCACTTAAGAAAAATTTTCAATTATCGGCTATTCCATATAATCAAGAGCAAGGGTATGTTAAGAATGGCTTTCTTTTATCCACCTTGGTTAATCTTAATGTTTTAAGTGTGAAAGAACCTCCTAACTACAATAAGAAGAAAATTCAAAACATACTAGATCAAGTGAAGACTAGTACCACCACGGATATTCATCCAAATATTATCGTTGTCCTCAGTGAAGCCTTCTGGGATCCGACGTTGATGGAAGGTATCCAATTTTCTGAAGATCCTATTCCTACTTTTCACCAGCTTGAGCAACAATTCTCTAGCGGTTGGATGCTTTCTCCACAATTCGGTGGGGGAACAGCTAATGTTGAATTTGAAGTGTTAACCGGACATTCTACACGCTTTCTCCCAGATGGCTCAATTCCTTATGTCAATTACATCCATCAGGAGGTCGACTCACTAGCCAGCATTCTTTCACGAGATGGCTATCAGGCAACAGCGATTAATCCTTTTTACAGTTGGTTTTTTAACAGTAAGAATGTGTACAAGGATTTTGGATTTTCTAGGTTTATAAGCAGTGAGTTCTTTCCTCCGCATTATGAAGGGCTGTTTTTGGCTGATCGAGAGGTTGCAAACCAAATTATTAAAGCTACCGATCAAACATTAGGTCCTGATTTTATTTTTGCTAACACTATGGAAAACCACTTTCCCTTTATGCCAGGGAAGTTTAAGGAGAATTCCATCCATGTGGAAGGAGATCTATCCGATGACTCTAAGGGAGAGTTAGAAACCTATGCTGAGGGAATTTCAGCTGCTGATCGAATGCTTGCTCAGCTGGTAGACTACTACAGTAATAAGCAGGAACCCACCATAGTTGTGTTTTTTGGGGACCATATGCCTGCATTATCGAATACGGTTTATAAAGAGGCCCGATATTTTCAAGATAATGATCCAAACCAACTTGAGAAGAAGTTTCGCGAACCGGTCCTGATATGGAATAATTATTTACCAGAGAATAAGGATTCTATCTATATTAGTCCTTCTTTCTTAGGGCCCTATATCTTGCATCTAGTAGGCCAAGAGGGAAGTCAATATTCCGATTACCTATATTCTCTTTCCCAGCGTGTTCCAGTTATTCCACCCGATCAAAGCGATTATGATAAGTTTCACGTTCATGACTCCGATCTTGAGGATTATAAGTTGCTTGAATATGACTCACTGTTTGGTAACCAATACGCTTATCAATTGCTGCAAAGTCCGATTGTTGATCCACAATATGAGCTTGGCCAAGGACATATGGTTATAAAAGAATCAGTTGAAGAAGAAACCAGCGACAGTGAAAAGCTAATAGTGATTGGTGAAAATTTCTCTCCAGGGAGTATTCTTTATATGAACGGAACACCAACAGAAACCAATGTAGAGAGTGAGGAGCAACTTACTGCCTCCATTCCAGTAGAACAGGTGAAGGAGAATAAATTAATTTTACAGGTCAAAGTAAAAGATTCTAGAAATATCGTGGTAGCTACTTCAAATGAGATAGAGGTAGAGGGAAAGAAAAATTAAGAGAGAAAAAGGGGATTTATGATGAGTTTTCACGGACAAAAGATTTTGCCCGCAGCAAGAAATATGAAGGACTTTGAGAAGATTTTAGTAAGTTCATATGAATATGGTGTCTTTCTAGATATTCATGTAGCACAGTTGAATAGTGTATTTCAAATGGCCCATCAGAAACGAAAGAAGATGTTTATCCATGCCGATTTAGTACATGGTCTCAAGAATGATGAATACGCCGCAGAATATTTATGTCAAACCTTTCAACCATTTGGAATTTTATCTACTAGAGGTAGTGTTATTCTAAAAGCGAAGCAGAACGGAGTGCTTGCGATCCAAAGAATATTCTTAATTGATACCAATGCTTTGGAGAAGAGCTATGCCCTTTTAGAAAAAACAAAGCCTGATTATATAGAAGTTTTACCGGGTGCTATTCCCCATTTAATTCGAGAGGTCTACGAAGAAACAGGGACACCGATTTTTGCGGGTGGACTTATCCGTACGGTGGATGACGTGGAACGAGCCTTACAGGCAGGGGCGTGTGCGATCACAACATCACAAATGAAGCTTTGGAAGCATTATGAAAAAGGGAAATAAAAAATGCGTTGACACCGTTTTCATTCTGTTTTATAATTTAAACAAGTTAATATAAGTGACGGAGAATCGGAGAGCCACACAAAACCCTCATCAATATGAGGTTGTTTGTGTGGCTCTTTTTCTTTTGTCATCAGAATCAAGAAATTCAAGTAATTTGTAAAAGGGGGAAGTGGTATGATGTCAGCATTTATGGGTGAGCTTTTGGGTACCATGATTCTGATCATTCTTGGTGCCGGTGTATGTGCTGGGGTTTCATTGAAAAAGTCATTTGCTGCAAATTCAGGCTGGATCGTTATTACAATGGGCTGGGGACTAGCGGTCGCTGTGGCGGTTTATGCGGTAGGTAAATTCAGTGGGGCCCATCTGAATCCTGCGGTAACGTTAGCATTAGCTTTTAAGGGAGATTTTCCGTGGGCAGATGTTCCCATGTATTTTCTAGCTCAGATGATAGGGGCAATCCTTGGAGCTGTTTGTGTTTATCTTCATTATCTTCCGCATTGGAAGGAGACTGAAGATCCGGGAACGAAATTAGGAGTCTTTGCAACGGGGCCGGCTATCTCTCATGCTTTTTCCAATCTAATCAGTGAAATGATGGGAACTTTTGTTTTGGTTTTGGCGATATTAGCCATCGG
>DATFAS010000013.1:0-4256 GCA_035254305.1 Bacillota bacterium | reverse complement strand
TTTGATTCGAGAATCTGGACAAAATCATCAGCATGGTACATGGGTCATACCTCCGGTTGTGGTTATTTCGGGAGGCAGCTGGCTGACATATTGGTATTCCCAATGAAGTCCCTTTAGTTTTGCGTCACCACTTTTCAATGGTTTTGCCTTTTTCTTCGTTCATTATGATTGTCAAATATATCCTAAGTCTATCAGAAAATGTAGCCAGTACGGATCGAACCTTCGTACCAATTATCGAATTTAGGAGTGGGCCTTTTGTTATATTTTTTTGTCAAGGTGATTCGTTATATAAATAAACTATGAATCCTTTGTGGATATTACTTGTCGGAAAAATTAATTTGCTGTTACTATTTTGTGAAACATATCACAAAATACTCTAATCTATTTATACTTAAAGTGTAAGCGAAAAAGTGAAATAGAGGGGATGAGAACTATGGTAAGCTTTGAAGAGCTTGCATCCTATGTTTGCTTTTATGGTGGATCGTCTTACGAGGAATTAGATGAGCTTGAACGTAATTATTTCGAAGGATTTAGAGTAAGTCAAGATGAGAGATTACTGAAAAAGTCAAGAGATTTCTGTTTGATTAAGCAGATGCTGTTAGATGGAGTGGAATTTATTAAGCACGAAATATCAGGTGGCTTTTATTATGAACCTAAGGTAGGATGGAACATCCTAAACGAGTATATTAACGATGGGTATCTTCCTCACTAGAGAGGAAGATACCTCGAATTTCCTAAACTCCTATGAGTATTAGGCGTAGGGGAGTAATTCAGAGTACTTGTGAATAAAAAGAGGAAAGCACTTACCGCAGAGGTTAGGTGCTTTTATTATTTTGATTGATCAAGCTCTTTTATCGATTTTTGCCTTTTCTTCAATAATGTATTTTCTTAGCATTCTATCTTCCCTTAAGAGCTCCGCCCCGTAAGCTTGAATTTTATCTCCTCTTTCATCATAGATCATTCGTACAATCCTAGCATTTACTTCTATACTATACTTATCTGTTACTAATTTAATAGCTAGTAGATCTCCAATGCGCAATTGAACATTTGCCTCGAAGCATATTCCTATAAAAGATATATCCCTAAGATAAATTCTAAATACACCATCTATGGATGCTGCACTTGCAGTTGCCGTCAGATGTGAGGGTAAACGAAAGGCAGACCTTCGATTATAGCTGGCCCCTTTGCCACTTACGAATACTTGAAATACATTTAGCCCCTTTATGGTCTCGTTCCGGTGCCCTGAGCATTCCCATCTATATATCGTTCCGTTAATGGGACAATTCAAATACATTTGATGGGTTGATTTTAGCATTTGACTTTGTTGAAATGAAAATTTGGGAGGAAGTAAAAGTAGACCTGTGGGATGGGTATCAAATAGTTTTGTGTTTACTGAGAATAGGTCTTGATCGTTTTCAACATCTAGGGTAAGGCTTGCACCAAAACTGATTTGTGACACTTCCATGTAAAAACCTCCTTACAATCATATGAAGCGCTTTCAATATACGGTGATTTATATGAAACTTGTGATCTATTTTATCTTTGTTAGATTGAGCTTTCATTTGTATGGTGTTCCAAATATTGAGATACCTAAATAATCTTTCCATAACTTCATTATAAGTGGGAAAAAATAGTACTACAAAAGAACTTTTTGTGACAATTTGTATCCTTTTTGGATACGGCTGTGTCGATGCCCAGATTAGGTACACGGTGAAAGCAGTAGCAAAAAAGGGGGAGGAAGGAAAAAAATACAAAAAAAGAAACCTATCCGATAGATAAGTCTCGTAAGAGTTGATCTAATTGGCGAAATGGGTAATTCGCCTCCTCTTGATCGGTCTGATAAACCACCTTGGTAGCGTAGACCTGTTCATCGGCTGCATCATTCTTATTAAGTTGAAGCTGGGGAAAAATTCGTTTGAATACCTTTGCCGTGTTAAAGGCATCATCGAGTGCGTTGTGAGGAGTCCCGACGAAGTTGATTTCAAGAAGATCTAGGGCTTTCTTCAATCCAACTTGGTGGAATCCATTTTTAGCATGTTTAAGGGAGAATTGATGTTGAATATCATTTGTATTGCGAATCCAATGGAGATCTACACCATGTTCACGAGAATGCTTGATAAACTGTAGTTTATCATCTAGCCCCCATGAGCATAAATAATAATCTTCCTCACCTAACCAGGTGATAAAGTCTCTAATAGCATGTGGAAATGTTGGTGCTTGGTTGATTTTGTCCTGTGTAATACCCGTAAATTCCGTGGTAAGAGGGGATAAAACTCGATTCCGAGAGGGTGATACGTAGGAGTGAAAAAGATCGCCCATCACTAATTGATCCTCTATCTCCTGGACTTTAATCGCCCCTATTTCAATGATTTCGGATAAATATTGTTGAGTTCGAAGCACCGTAAACTCTAGATCATAAATGATATAATTCATGGTCTTCCCTCCCGTAAGCATCTTACTCCTAGAATACCATAAAATGGTGGTCAAGAGACGTTCAGAGATGCACGAAAAAAGCACCTTTACCGTTTCTTATGGCAGGGTGCTTTAATGATTATTCAATTGGCAAATTAATTTCAACAATCGTTCCTTTTCCCGTTTCACTATTGATATGCATGGTCCCCCGGTGATTTTGGACAATTCGTTGCGAAACCATCAAACCTAGCCCAGTACCTTTTTCTTTTGTAGTGAAAAATGGATTTCCGATTTTGGGTAATTGCTCGGGCGGGATTCCGAACCCTTCGTCAATAAAACGAATACTAATTTGTGCGGCCTGTTGTTTGACCTGTACGATAATGTCCCCGCCACCAGGCATTGATTCAATGGCATTCTTTAACACATTGATAAAGACTTGCTTTAGGGTTCCTAAACAATGGATCAGAGGCAATGATGCATCGATATCTTTATGGATGGTAATGTTATATAGATGTGCTTGACCTTCAAATAGAGTGATGACGTGATCTAATTCTTTACTGACATTAGCCAAATAACTATTTTCATTAGCCGGTTTGGAAAGGACTAACAATTCACTTACAATCCCATTAATTCGTTCGATTTCAGATAACATTACCTCATGACGAATTTTATTCTTATTCTCGGGATCTTCCATTTGATGAAGCTGGATAAAGCCTTTAAGGCTTGTTAGGGGATTTCTGATTTCATGAGCAATTCCTGCTGCTAATTCACCAACAACAGAGAGCTTTTCAGAGTTTTTCAGAAGGTCCTCTGTCTGCTTTTGTTCTGTAATATCTTTGGCGATGAGATAGATTCCAACCGTTTCATTATTGATGATGATCGGTGAGCTCCAAGCAATAATAATTCGAATGGACCCATCCTTGTGTAGTATGGGGGTTCCCTCGAAATAGTAGTCACTTTTTAGAGATTGGTTTAGTTGTTCCTGCATATGGTGGAGATAATCTGGGAGTATTAGGTCTGTAAAATTCATGGAGAGTAATTCCTGCAGGGAATAACCGGTCAACAGCTCGAAGGCTGGGTTAATATCCGTAAAATTAAGTTCAGTATCCACTGAACAAATTCCAACCGGGGTATATTTTAATAATGATTTGTAGTGCTGCTCACGCTCTTGTAGTTTTAATTCCATTATCCTGCGTTCCGTTATGTTGCGGCTAATCCCAACAATGTGTTGGATTTTTCCAGCATCATTGTAGATTTTTTTGGAGCTCGTTTCAAACCAAATATAGTAGCCATTTTTATGACGCAATCGGTGAATAATCGTTCTAACTTGATGAAAATTCTGATTAGGCCATTTTTGGTAATCCGTTGGATGCCAGTAATCATATCCGTTTTCGCCAATTATTTCTTCTGGAGTATATCCAAGTTGTTGACTAACTACAGGTGATACATAAGTGACGATCCCTCTGAAGGTCATGCGAAAAATGATATCTAGTGAATGTTCAGAAATAAGCTGGTGAAGCTCTTGGGTTTGCTTTAATTCCTCTTCCTTTGTTTTTTGTGCTGTTATATCAATCAATTGGGAGATGAAGAAGCCAATCTTACCTTGATCATCCCTTTCAACAGTGACACTAAGTAAACCCCAGATGACTTTTCCTGTTTTATGTATATATCTTTTCTCCATGCGATAGTGGTCAATCTCACCAGCCATTGCTTTGCGTCGTAGCTCTATATTTTTCTCTAAATCATCTGGATAGGAGAGGGCGTGGAGTGTCAAACCTGTTAGCTCATCTTTCTCGTACCCGAATATGCTGCAGATAGATTGGTTCACTCTTAGTAATTTTCCT
>DATFAS010000012.1:0-7105 GCA_035254305.1 Bacillota bacterium | reverse complement strand
CCAAATAGCATCGCAATAACGGAAAGGCCTAAAAAGGTAAAGAGTTGACGCATAAGCAAATCCTTCAGAGGATTTGTTATGGTACTAATCTGAGCAATACCATTCTGATGACCTGGGTGCCCAATCGGTTGAAGGACAACCAATTGTTCTTCTTTTCCGTCATTAACGACCTTATAATACAATCTCGGCTTCTTGTTTAATAGATTTATATATTCCTGAGTATCTAATTTAGGCGGATTCTCCCCATTCGGTCCACTCAAAATCACCGTATAATTTCCCGAGACATCGATATATGCTAAGTTTGCTTGTGGAATAAAAAATCTTGGTGGGCCCTTCTCTCTTCTCATAGGATCAATAGAATCGCTACTGCCAAGTTGCTGATCCCATACGTCATGTGGAATTGACATTAATTGACTTTGTAGACTGCTAGCTTTATTTTGATAGATTACTTCACTCATAAATAAATATTGTAAAACACCAATAAGAAGAAGTATAACAGCAAGAATGATTAATGTTCTAGCCAATAGCTGGCCTCTAAGAGAATCCGGAACAAAATAAGATTTCATCCGATTCGATATTTTTATCCTCATGGTAAATCGACCCTATACCCTGAACCACGTAATGTACGAATTATACGATGTTCCTTATCCCCCAATTTTTCTCGTAAAGACCGAATATAAACCTCCACGATATTTTCTTCTCCAGCAAAATCATAACCCCAAACCTTATCTAAAATCATTGCTTTACTTAAAACCAAGCCATGATTAAGAACTAAATATTTAAGAAGTTCGAATTCTGTGGGTGAAAGCTCTAATACTCGGGTTTCAAACTTAAATTCTTTACGGCGATCATCAATTTGAAACGGTCCGATAATCACTTCCCCGAATAGGTTAGGGAATTGATTGCGGATTCTAGCATGAATCCTAGCAAGCAGCTCTTCAAAGCTGAAAGGTTTGATCATATAGTCATCTGCTCCAAGCGTCAGTCCCTTCACCCGATCATCCACTTCATCTTTAGCTGTTAGCATAATAACAGCAACATTCTCCGTTTTTTTGACCATCCTACACACTTCAAACCCATCCATACCTGGCATCATCACATCTAGAATCATTACATGTGGTTGAAATTGCTTGGCTATATTGATAGCTGTTATACCATCTTGGGCTGTCTTTACCTCAAATCCTTCATTTGCCAAACCTAGTTCAATAAAAGTAAGGATATTAGGTTCATCATCCACGGCTAATATTTTAATCCCTTTTAACTGTTGCATATCGCTCCCTACCTCTCAAAACATCATCCTATCAAATATACTATCTGATTTTAGCTACTTGTAACTAATTTTTTTATGATTTCTATTTTACCAATGGAAAAAGTTCAGGTATTATGAGCCATGGTTATTCAAAACGTAATGCATCAATTGGTTTTAAACAGGCAGCTTTTCTCGCAGGGTAAACCCCAAATAGGACTCCCGTTAACATAGATGTTAAGAATGAATACAGAATGGGTTTCATACTAATACTTGTCGACATCCCCATCATATTCCCAACGAGTTTAGCACTACCAACTCCAAGTAGAATTCCAATGACTCCTCCAAATAAACTAAGGGTGATTGCCTCAATTAGAAACTGTCGTAGAATGTCTCCTTTTGTTGCCCCAATAGCTTTGCGGATCCCAATTTCACGAGTACGTTCAGTCACTGAAACTAGCATAATATTCATAATTCCAATACCACCCACAACTAGCGAAATAGCGGCTATTCCCGACATAAGATTGGTCATCACACTGGTAACCCCTTGGGCCGTGCTTAGAATCTGCGACTGGGAGCTGATTTGGAAATCATTCTGATTTCTTGGTGATAAATGATGCTGTGATCGCAACACCTGCTCTGTTTCAAATTGTGCCTGATCCATAAGCTCTGCTGATTTAGCAGATACGAAGATGGTTCTTATCTTCGTCTGATTAAAAACTCGGTTCATTGCCGTAGAAATCGGAATGATAATTCGATCATCGTTATTTGTCATTCCACTACTCCCTTGGCTTGCTAAAACACCAATAATGGTAAAAGGGATTTGCTTAATCTGAATGGTTTGACCAATTGGGTTCTCTCCAGAACCGAATAAGTTGCTAATTACCTCTGTACCTACCACTGCAACATTAGCTTGTCCTTGAACCTCGAACCGATTAAAAAATCGTCCTTGCGAGGTTGCTACATTTCGTACCTGTGGGAAAGATTCACTTGTACCTTCAACAGTAGTGGTATAGCTTTGGCTTTTCCATACGACCTGACCTTGCTGACTAAGATCAGGTGTTACCCCTGCTACTGCATCTTGTTTCGCAATGGCGGTAACATCATCTAGAGTTAAATTATTGAGAGACCCCGCACCCATTCGTATACCTCCCTGGCTCGCCTGGCCAGGTGAAACAATCAGCAGGTTGCTCCCCAATCCATTAATTTGTGAGGCAACATTCGACGATGCTCCCTCACCTATCGATACCATGGCAATTACAGCTGAAACGCCAATGATAATTCCTAGCATCGTTAGAAAGGATCGTAATTTATTCACCTTAATGCTTAGAAGCGAAACACGCAGACTTTCTAACAGGCTCATATTCATACATCCTCTTCTTGTTTCACAATGGTTCGATTGGCCACCAGATCATTGGCGATGACTTCCCCATCTCGGAAACGAATGATGCGCTTGGCATAATCTGCAATATCGGGTTCGTGTGTGACCAAAATAACTGTTTTACCTTCATCATTCAGCCGTTGAAAGATACCCATAATTTCAATACTTGTTTTCGTATCTAGTGCACCTGTTGGCTCATCAGCCATTAAGATAACAGGATGATTCACTAATGCCCGAGCAATAGAAACTCTTTGCTGTTGGCCACCCGATAATTCATTTGGCTTATTGAATAAGCGGGTACCCAGCCCTACACTTTCCAACGCAGTGATTGCCCTCCTACGACGTTCCTTCGCGGAAACACCGGCGTACAATAAGGGAAGTTCCACATTCTCTACTGCAGTCGTACGGGATAGCAAATGAAAGTTTTGAAATACAAATCCAATCTTCCGATTTCGAATCAAAGCAAGCTCATCATCACTGGCATTAGAAATAGGAAACCCATCCAAATAAAATTCTCCCGAAGATGGCTGATCTAAACAACCGATCACATTCATCATAGTAGACTTGCCTGAACCAGAGGGCCCCATGATCGCTACGAAATCCCCTGTTTCAATTGTCAAGCTGACACCACGTAGCGCCTGAATTTCTTGGTCTCCGATCTTATATATTTTTTTTATATTGTCAATTGCAATGACAGAACGCATATCTATCTTCCTCCTCCCATACCACCAGGAGGCCCATCGGGACCACCTATTCCAGGCATTCCCCCAAATCCATTCGAATTCTTTTTATTGGAAGTTGAGCTTGTTGAATTTGCTGAGGAAGTCAATGCTACTTGATCCCCTTCATTTAACCCTGAGATGACCTCTACCATATCGGAACTATAATATCCAATGGTTATAGGTACAGAATGATAAGGAAGCACGCCTTGTTGTCCACCATTACTTGTAGGAGCTCCCCCTGATGATTCAGCACCTTTCAGGTATACCACATCTTTTCCATTCTGATCCTTCATTGCGGAAGCGGGGATATAAAGCACATTATTATGCGTTCCAACTTCAACAGTCACATTGACCGTCATTCCTGGCTTCATTAATCCTTCTTGATTGTCTACTGTTAGGAGCACCTTGTATGTGGTAACACCAGAATCTGTTGTTGCTTCCGGATAGATCACCGAGACTTTTCCTGCAAATTTTTTATCCGAAAAAGCACTGCTAGTAAATGTTGCTTTCATTCCCTCCTTCATTTTTCCAATATCCGTTTGACTAATTTGGGCTAGTACTTCGATGCTGCCAGAATCAGAATTATCCATGACAATGAAACCGGTGCTGCTTGAACTAGTTGAATCGTTCTTGGGGAGTTCACCCACATTTCCATTTACTTGAACAATCACTCCATCCATTGGAGCTGTTAACGTCAACTGGTCTAATGCGATTTGCTTTTGTTCTAATCCTGCTTGAGCCTGCTTCAACGCTGCCTCGGCGGACAGTATCGTGGTTGATTTTGGCGGTGCTTTCACTTGGTTTAGCTGAGCAACTGCCGATTGATAGGAGACTTCCGCTTGATCTAAATTATTTTTGGCTGCATCCAAATCAGATTTTGTTCCAGCACCTGCTGCAAACAGCTGCTTTTGAGTTTCATAAGCATTCTTTGCAGCATCCCAGGTGATTTTAGCTTTGTTCACATTAGCTTGCTGAATAGCGATTTCTTCCTCGGTTGAGCCCTCCTTAGCCTGCGCTAGATTCGCTTGCGCGGAAGCTAGGCTGGCTAGCGCATTATTTACGTCTATTTGTGCGGTTGAAACATCCACTGTAGCCAGTACTTGTCCGGCTTTGACATGATCTCCCACCTTTACGTTTACAGAAGTTAGCTTATTACTCGAACCAGAGAAGGTTAGTGAAGCTTGTTTTGAAGCTTGGACTGTACCTGATGCAGCAACCGTTTCCGTTACATCTCCACGCTGAACAGTTGCCCATTGTAGTGAGGGTGCAGTTGCTTGCTTAGCTATAAGTTTGGGGTATACGTACACCCCGGCACCACAAAGAATTAAACCTACTAACGAAAGTAGAATGATCTTTTTCTTGCGCTTATTTCGAATTGATGTTCCCAATTCGTTGATGACTGCTTCTGCCATGGGAATCCCTCCATCCAATCTTTACCTATTACTTTATATCCTGTACCTGAATGCCCGCTGAAGATTGCCTGAATGTTTGATGAGTCTTCAACGATTGAAACAAGGTAAAGCTTGGCAAAACAAAAAACATCCCCACGATCTCATGGAAAATGGGGATATTTCTAGAATCTATATAGTTATCTATTGTCTAATGATTTAATAAACTCAAGGAAAGAACACCGATTAAAGATCCCATTTTCATGGTCCATAATTAGCACATTATAATGAAAGAGGGAGCCAGCTTTGGCTCCCTTCTATTAGTTATGGAGTTTGAATACTAACAGTCTGTGTTCCATTGTCCCACCCAACGGTCGCACCTAAAGCGACACTGACAAATCGTAATGGTACTAATGTTCGATTGTTGACCTGTATTGCAGGTTGGTTTAAGGTAATAGATTCTCCATTTACTGTTGCTACTTGATTGCCTAATGTCAGAGTAATTACCGTATTGCCTTTATCTGCAGTCACAGTTTGTGTTGCTTCATCCCAAGAGACTTGTGCCCCCATCATTTCAAAAATTGCACGAAGTGGAACAAGTGTACTTCCATTACGAATCAATGGCGGTTGATCAAAGCTCATCTCTGAACGATTCATGTTCACTGTGATCTGTGAGGAGAAAGAAAAGGATTGACTACTAACCTTCGCCCCAGCTTGATCATAAACATTGACAGTTAATACCGATCCCTCTGGTACCAAGCTTGCCTGAATATTTGTATCATAAGGGGGTTGGCTATTCGTATCAATAATCTGTCCATTGAGAAGATACTCTACCTTGCTTATATAGACAGTAGGGATTTTTACATTTGGAACAAGGTGAACCTGCTTTTGAAACGAATAGGAACCTTCTATTTTCTTATACCCTACTGGAACACTAGCCCCTTGCTGGATGGAACTTAAAAAATAAGGTTCAGAAATCATTCGTTTATATGCAGCAAATACTTGGGTATTATCTCTTAACGTATAATCATTATTGGATTCCGTCCCATTCAAATCCACATTAAAATAGGTAATCGCTTTAAGGCGAGGATATTTCTTTGGCATCATTTCATATAGACGAGATAGATTTAGTAAGGCATAATTTGTAAAATCATGATTATCCTGATGTGTTAAATGAGAAACTCCTGTCTCACTTAGCATTACCGGTTTCCGATCTGCATACAGGGAATATAATTCGTCTAATCGTTCGAGGGGGGTTCCACCTACTTCTGGTTTTGTTGGGTCCCCATTTTCATATGGCTCGGTATACAAGCTTAAGCCCACCCAGTCCACATAGGCATCCCCAGGATAATACGCACTCATAGAATATTTCGGTACATCCGCTGGACTCCAAACCATAGCCACATTCGGTGCTTCTTCCTTCATTATGTTAGAGATCAGACGAAATTTCTCTATATACTTAGCAGGATCCCCGTTCCATTTCGTCCAGGATCCATTCATTTCACAAGCATAGCGCAAAAAGATGGGAATTCCTGATGCCTTAGCTGCACGTGCCCATTCACGAACGTAGTCATCATCCTTCACTGCATCCAAACCAAAGCTTGGCTCCCAACCCACTTGAAGACCTGCTCCTGCTTCCTTTGCCCGCTGAGCATGCGTCATAGGAAACGAAACACCCCAAGGACAATATGCTAAGTATAATGCATGGTCCTTTCCATAAATTTCTTTTGATTTGGTAAAATAATTGGTCATTCCCGGATCTCTCTCCGAATAGAGTCCTAGATAGACACCTGATTCTGGCTCGAATTTAGCTAGATTAGTAGATCCTGCTAGAGAACGAATGTCACTCGGATTGGAAGTTGATGCATAAACCTCAACAACGGTTCGAAGCTGCTCAGCTCTGGCACTATCTGCAGCACCCCAATCCTTTCCCTCTTTAAGCCAATATTCATTTTCTAAAGTATAGTATTGAACCGCTTGTTCATAGTCTTTCGTTTCATCATAATAGACACCTAGATCTCCAGCATATAATGCCGCATTGGTCCAGCTTTCAAGACTTGCGTAATGGTCAGTCAAATCCTTCCAATAGGGAACCGCAGATGCCTTATCCCCTGCATCTACAGCCTGTTGAGCCTGCTGCTCCATAATCCAGAATCGATCAGCAGCTGAAGCAGAACCTTGAATTGTTGTAAACAAAAGGCAAGCCGTTAACCCAACAGTCCATTTCTTTTTCAATGAAATTCCTCCTACTCTAGTTCGACAATCTTGAGTTGTTATTTCCTATTATACTCTTAATATTCTTTTGGTAAATGAAAAATACCCTGCCACCGTCTGGTTGGCAGGATAGTATAAGTAATTAATTAACCTT
>DATFAS010000011.1:0-9844 GCA_035254305.1 Bacillota bacterium | reverse complement strand
TTTGATTCGTCATTTTAGATTACCTCCCAGTTCTTTTGTTGTTTTTATTGTATTATAACAATGAAGGAAAGTCAATATGTTGTTATATATCAGTATCTATTTTTTAGTCAAATGAGTGCTTATGGATCGTTGTCGGTATTTTCGGGGAAGAATGTGAGGTATATTTCAAGTAAAGGTGTAAGAAAATAGAGGATAATATGAATCAGTTATTGCCTATTTTGGAGCAAGGATATGAACGACTAATGGTATTGGATTATATTATTTTGATTGGTTCTTGGGTTATTACAATTATGTTGCTCTTCCTACTTATTCCTAAGGATAAAATAAGACTAGCTCATGTTGCTTTTCTTTTTAAGCAGCTAATTACTTGGGTTTTGGGGCTCAGTGTCGTTGAATTAAAATGGATTGAATTTCCGGTTCGCTGGTTCTCTTATGCAAATCGTTCAAGCTTTACATTTGATTATTTTGTTTATCCTGCCATTTGTGCTATATTCAACGTTCATTATCCAGAAGGAAAAAATAAGATCAAAAAGTTTTTTTATTATGCAGCTTATTGTTCCATAATGACTTCCATCGAGGTCTTGTTTGAAAGATTTACGCATTTAATACACTACATCGATTGGGCATGGTATTGGACGTGGATATCTTTATTTATTACTTTTCGAATAACACGATTGTATGTTTGTTGGTTTTGTAAGTTAAAATAGGCTCCCGTGTGCCTTATAAAAATCCTTTTTGTTTTTCCGTAAATTACTCTTGATCTTATTTATGACCCATACTATAATCATTATTGTTGATAAAATGTATTTCAGTATTTATGAAGGACAAGCCATTCTAAATACTTATTAAACGGAGGAATACCGAAGTGGTCATAACGGGGCGGTCTTGAAAACCGTTTGGGTGCAAGCCCACGTGGGTTCGAATCCTACTTCCTCCGCCATTATCTATTAGAATTCCTACGACGTCGATTAAGCATCTTGTTGGAATTCTATTGTAGTCCCCGGAGAGGGCATTTTGCCGGCTTAGCTCAATTGGTAGAGCACCTGACTTGTAATCAGGGGCCCCAAGGCTTCAAGTCCTTTAGCCGGCACCATATACATAGCGTAATAAGCTGTTTCCAATGAGGAAAACAGTTTTTTTATTTTGAACAAAAAAAGCTTATATCGAATTTTGTTTTTACTTGGCGGATAGGGAAGTATAATTAACCCCTCTAGAACTATGTGAGAAGAAGGGGGTTTTGTGGTAAAATAAAAATAAAACTTGGGAGAATGATTATGTCTTCAATTCACCTTCCAGCCATCCTGCAAAAATCTGCAAATCGTCCGATGACGGCAGCCTCATTGACTGTACATTCCGAAGAATGGAAAGCATTGCCTCAGCAAGAAAAGCAAAAAATGTCCTACCAAGTTCAGGATGTGTCAAATGGATGGAACGCCTCTATACAAAGGGTAGCTTATCCAGATATCAACACTGGCCAGCCTGTCTTTACGTACAAACCATTTTTCCCAGATGAGCATATCATTGGAAGTCAGGTTAAGGACGTATCCATTGATAAAAATCTTGCACCTCATCCTATCTCTTATCCTAATCCAAATACAGATAAACCTGTTTCAACGTTTGAACCACTCTATCCAGTTGGGCTACATTTAGATATCTTGACATAATTTCTTAATAGGGTCGCTATTTAAAGGTCATAAGGTTTCGTAGCACGTCTGTTGTAAAAGGAAAAAGTAACCCCCATTCGACAAGGAATGGGGGTTGTACTAATTGAGTGTCTTAATCCTGCGCTTGTTCCACCAGTTTAGCCACATGATGGTACTAAATCCTAGAGCAATAATAATAGTAACCCAAAAAGATGCCTGATCCATATCTCCCGATTCTACTGCGAAATAGATCGCAATGGGGAGAGTATCTGTTTTACCAGGAATAAATCCTGCAAGCATTAGCGTGGCTCCGAACTCTCCTAATGCTCTAGCAAATGAAAGGACTAAGCCTGAAAGCAGTCCTGACCAAGCCAAGGGAAAGGAAATGGTCCAAAACACTCTCCATTCAGATGCACCCATGGTCCGGGCGACATTCTCTAACCTCTTGTCTATACCTGTAAAAGCTGCAATTGCACTCTGATACATAAGAGGAAAGGATACAACTACAGAGGCCACAACTGCGCCTATCCAAGAAAAAACAATTTGAATATCAAACCAAGATAACAGCCACCGGCCAATGATTCCATTTTTCCCAAACAAAATAAGTAATCCAAATCCAACAACAGTTGGGGGGAGTACTAATGGTAATAAAAAGAGAGATTCAATCAAGCTCTTTCCAAAAAATGTTCTACGAGCTAACAATCGAGCCAATAGGACGCCAGTGATAAAAACAATAGAGGTTGAGAAGAATGCAACCTTTAAGGATAAAAACAAGGGGGCTAAATTCATTTCATTCATTTATTCTTAAATCCCCCTTTTCATCACGAGTTGTATCTACAAATAAGCAGACCCTTGTTAGAATAAGGTCTGCTTATTTGTATTATTCACCAAGGTCTACATTGTGGTAGACCTGTTGGACGTCTTCTAAATCCTCAAGTGCATCAATTAATTTCTCGAATTTTACTTGGGCATCTTCATCAAGAGTAATGTCATTTTGCGCAAGCATAGTAAGTTCGGCAACTGTGAATTCAGAAATCCCTACATTCTTGAATGCTTCTTGAACAGCATGGAATTGTTCAGGGTCAGCATAAACGATAACGGCTTCTTCTTCTTCCAAAATATCGCGCACGTCTACATCAGCTTCCATTAATAACTCAAGTACTTCATCCGATGTTTTTCCTTCAATACCGATAACTGCTGTTTGGTCAAACATATAAGCAACAGATCCACTTACTCCTAAATTACCACCATTTTTATTGAAGGCAGAACGTACTTCTGCTGCAGTACGGTTTACGTTATTTGTTAATGCATCAACGATGACCATGGAGCCATTTGGTCCAAAACCTTCATAACGAAGATCATCGTAATTTTCTTCTACTCCACCTTTTGCTTTTTCAATTGCACGATCGATAATGGCTCTTGGGACATTGTAAGTTTTGGCACGTTCAAGGACGACCTTCAAGGCTTGGTTAGATTCCGGATTCGGTTCGCCTTGCTTAGCAGCTACATAAATTTCTTTCCCAAATTTAGCGTATATACGACTCGTACTTTTATCTTTAGATGCTTTTTTTTCTTTAATATTGTTCCATTTACGGCCCATTATTTTTCCACTCTCTTTCAACTATATAAAATATGTAGTATGAAATATGGCTTTCTTCAACACTTTTCATATTATAACTCAATTGCAGGGGTTATTTCGAGTTTAATCATCAAAAAAGCTATTATTTTTGTTCATGGAATCAAGCGATCTGTGCATAGCCTAGATGGATAGGACCTTGAGTGGAGGTGGTTATTATGACTGAAAACCGTCATCTATCCTTATGTATGATTGTGAAGAATGAAGAAGATTGTATAGAACGTTGTTTGAAGAGTGTAGAAAAGGTAGTAGATGAGATCATCATTGTTGATACGGGATCGACAGATCAAACGGTAGAAATTTGTCAATCGTATGGAGCAAAGGTGTATCCTTTCTCTTGGAATGGAAGTTTTGCGAATGCTCGAAATTATGGAATTGAAAAGGCGATAGGAAATTGGATTTTATGGCTAGATGCTGATGAAGAGATTGCTGCCGAAGATAGGATGAAATTAAAAGATCAGATCAATTTTCCTGAAGAGTTTGATTTACTTACGGCTCATTTAATTAATTATTACGGGGATACACCGGATCCTAATAATGTCTCACAAATCTCACAGGTTCGTTTTTTTCGTAATCATTTAGGGATGAAATTTCAAAATGATATTCATGAGACATTGCCTATTTCCAATAGGGATCGAGTAGGAACTTTACCAGTGAAAATCTATCATTTCGGGTATTTAAATAGTTATGTTGATGGAAAAGGGAAGTCTAAGAGAAATATAGAGCTATTAAAAAAACAAGTGGAGCTTTCACCGGATGGTTGGATGTGTTTTTATCTCTCGATGGAATATTATCGGATCAAAGAGCTAACAGATGCTTTTAACTATGTAAACGAGTCTATTCGCCTATTTTTAGGGCAAAAATCATTACCACCTTCTATGGTGTATAAACTTAAGTATGCCATTCTTATTGATTTGCAATGCTGGGATGAGGCGTTAGAAGGAATCAAGCGAGTGGTTCTCCTTTACCCCGATTATGTGGATTTATGGTATTATATGGGATTTATTTTATATAACAAAGAAATGTACTCAGATGCGGTGAAAAGCTTTGAAAAATGTATTGAAATTGGAGAGGGCAATCTTAATTATTATAGTGTTAAGGGTGTTGGTAGTTTCTTAGCTTGGTATTATAAGGGGCTTTGTTTGAAAAATTCAGGTCGTAAGGATGAGGCCCTATCCTGTTTCCAGCAAGTATTGACTATTTACGAGAGTTATCCTCCAGCATTGGAGGCCATATCAGAGCTGACGGGAGAAGGTCAAATCTGATATAAATAAAAAAACTGACATGTACCTTGACATGTCAGTTTTCGTTCATGAATAAGAATTTATAAGCTGGGGTGCAGTTGGTGTACCCTTTTTAATAAATTTACTCTGTATCGAGTAGGTTATCAACGATGTCTTCAAGCTTGAATTGAAGAAGCATTTCTTTTTTGATGACGTCACGCAATACCTTATCTACACTACGATCAAGATCGAGTAGATCATGGAATGTAGAAGGTGGAACATGAACTCCTGGGGAGGCTAAGGTACCAAGAGCAGATTGGATTTTTTCTGCTTCAGCATTAACGATATGAGCTAAGGCTAGCTCTTCCATTGCAATGGATGCAAGTAGAATATTGATAACTTCTGTTCTAGTAATGTTAATTGTACCTGTTACGAGTGTAGGGATTTGAGGCATTGACATTTTATTTTAATCTCCTTTGTAAGTGAAGTAATGTATTTGGTTTTAAGAAAAGCCAGCTGAATAGAACTAGGTTAGAATCCTGTCATTATTCAGTATCAAGTAGGTTATCAACGATGTCTTCAAGTTTGAATTGAAGAAGCATTTCTTTTTTGATGACGTCACGCAATACTTTATCCACACTGCGATCAAGATCGATGAGATCATGGAATGTAGTAGGGGTAACATGAGTACCTGCGGGGGTCAATGTACCGAGGGCGGATTGGATTTTTTCTGCTTCAGCATTGACAATGTGGGCTAGGGCTAGTTCCTCCATCGCGATCGATGCAAGTAACATATTGATAACTTCCGTTCTTGTAATATTAATTGTTCCAGTCACAAGCGTGGGGATTTGTGGCATTGACATAGTTGATTAGCCTCCTATTATTTACACAATGTATTTTTATACAGGCGTTATCCTTTTTGTTTGGTGCAACACGGGGTGGGAATCCTAAGGGTTGCAGGGGCAAACGGTGACGGTGCCTGAAGTAACACCTGTATATAGAATATTTGAGTGGTTGTCGAGCTCCGTTAATACTAAGGTTAATTGATTCATACTCTGATTAAAGGTGAGAATGAAATAGACGTCCTCATTGTTAAAGCCAGTTCCTGTAGCCCTTCCCTGTCCTTCGACGACCAATATACCGCATTGTTTATTACAACGAGTTGATTGTATAGTCTGAGAGTCGAACTGTAGGGTTGTTCCTCTGGAATTAAAGTTGTAATTGATTTGGGAATTCTGAAGACTGCAATTTTCGCAAACCCTAATTCTACCACTCAATCTTCCCACAAAGGACTGGTCTGGGGGTGTGAATCTTACGGATACCGCTGATGTATTTCTCCTTCTCCCAAGGATGATTGAGCCTGTGCATTCACATTCTGGTGTTGGCGTTGGAGTAGGTGTGGGTGTTGGAGTAGGCGTAGGTGTCGGTGTCGGTTGTGGGAGAATGGAAATGACATCCTCTAGTTTAAATTGCAAGAGCATCTCTTTCTTAATGACATCCCGCAAAATTTTACTAACGCTACGGTCGATGGTGAGTAAATCAGTAAAGGTAGTTGCATGAACAGTAGAAGGTCCACCTGGCAATGTGCCTAATACCGCTTGTAATTTTTCGGCTTCCGTATTCACGATATGAGCTAGACTTAGTTCTTCCATCGCAATAGAGGCAAGTAGCAGATTAATAACTTCTTCTCTGGTAATATTAATCGTTCCTGAGACAATGGTAGGGATTTGCGGCATTGACATGGTTATTTAGCCCTCCTTTCCTTCTGGATGGTCTATCATATGTCATGGAGCATGTATGTTGTGAAAGGGTAAAACGCCTAAGTTTTATGCCGAATGATTGTCTATCAGGATAAATGTGTAAATTTAGGCATAATGGATAAGCCGATCCTTATATATTGTGAGGAAAGGATATAAGTCTGGGAGGGAAAAAACATGTCAATGCCAAATATTCCTGACATTACCCCACATATTAATCTAAAAAGGGGAAAAGTAATCAATCTACTGTTAGCATCGATTGCTCTGGAAGAGATCAGTTTATCGCATATCATGAATGCTGAAGGGGAAAAGATACAAAAGGTCTTGAAGATGGAACATTCCTCCCTCGCAGATATCCTGAAGATCAATAATAGTGTGGAGAGAACACTAAGAAATGTGATCAAAAAGCAGATGCTCCTTCAGTTCAAGCTTGAAGATGTGATTAAATTTGCTTGTAATGAGGTAGAAGAGGATTGTGAAGATGAGGACTGTAGTGATGAAGAATGTGAGGAATAGCGTAAGGAACCTGGGGATCTGTTAGGCTACAGGCTAGTAATAATCGTCCTATCCAACACATAGGATGATATAGGAATGTGTTCTAAGATAATTCTATCAATAAGGGGATAAGGGGGGAGATAATGAATAGCCAAATACCAGAGGGCATTCAGCATTCATCACTTAAACGTACGATTGTAGACCTACTAGAATCTATTGCCCTAGAAGAAACGGCGGTTTCTAGTATACTTCGTGCAGAAGCGGGGAAGATCAAAGCTTTTGTAGGAAAAAATCTAGAATTTCCCTCCAATCCTTCTACGAAAGAAATTTTGTTATTTAACGAAACAGTTAACAAAATGATGGATTCTCTATTGATGACAGAATGGTTGTTACTGAGAAAACTAGACGCCATCATACAAATAGATATACATAAAATGGAACAGGAGCTTTCTTTTCCATTCGTTGAAAAGGATTCCCTATGGGAAGATAGCGTAATAATTGAAGAAAGTAGTTTTAATATAGAGAGTGGTCTAGAGAAGAATGATTTTACTGAAAAAGAAACCTTGAAATTTGACGATGGGGATGAGGGCGATTTTTACTGGTAACCATGTTCCGCATAGAAACCAAAGTCGAGCTCCCTTTTCTGAATCAAGTGTACAGACACAGCTTGCTATATGTTGGTTGTTGCAATCGATTAATAGAATGATTAAAGCTGTTAGTGAGAGAGAAACATGGAAAACGAATCAAGCGTTCAATCGGATATTTGAATATCAGATAATGGATATGATTTCCAAGGTCTGTAAAATGCAAAAGATACTCACAGAAAAGAAAAAACGGCTAAAGAATACTTATCCAGATGAATGGATGAAGCAAAACGAGGATTTAGATGGGCAGATGAGATCGAGTGTGGAGGCAGCAATAAGTCTTATAAGTGCCCAGACATTCAAAAATGAAATGTATAGGGAACAAATTCAATGCGATTTATACTCTATAGTTGAAAATAATTTAAGAGTAGACCTTGACGAGAAGAAAGAGGAGACCGAAATTCCACAGGGACCAATACAGAAAACAACTCCCCAAAATAAAAAGGGAAAGATTAATCCTCCCTGGTTAGCCAAGGGTGTATTTGGAGTAAAGAGAAAATAGATTAATAATGGAGAAGAGACCTCAACTTGAAGGTCTCTTTTGTATTTGGTAAGGTTTAAGATAGATTAATTTTCACCAGCACCAACGATGACTAAGAGGATGAAAAGGACTAAGATAATCACAAAGAAATTATCCTCACAAAATCCACCAGAAAATAGGCTCATGAACAACACCCCTTTATTTTTGAATTCCTATACTGTATGTAAGGGAAGTAGGCTTGGAGTGTGTATTCGCCTATAGGAAGAGATATTTGGGCGACTACCCATTTTCTATATTCTTATGGTTTTTATAATGAATTTGAAAAATAAGGATGGACAAGTTGAAATTTAAGGATTATTTTAGTACTGTAAATATGGTGATTAATAAAGGAGACGGTCCTATGGATAATGTATATTCGTTTTTAGTGGTTGTTCACATATTTTCGGCTATTTTTGGTGTAGGATCATTGTTTATTCTTTCCGCTATTATTCGAATGGGGAAGAATATGCAGGAGCTAAGATTCTCTTATGAAATTTTTAATAAAGTACACTTCTATGCAGTCGTTGGTACGATATCGTTGTTAATATCAGGATTGACTATGGGTGCTTTACGACATAATTTATTTAATTTAGCTTGGGTGCAAATTTCAGCGCTTCTAATCATTATTTTCTTCATTATCGGACCAATTTGGTTGAGACCGATTATGAAGCCGATCCTAGAGTTAGTACAAACACATAAAGGTGAAGAAATTCCTGAAGAATATTACCGTTTGTATCGAAGGATGATACCTGTTGAGATAGCTATTGCGGTCATTTTCATTCTTATTACCATACTTATGATTTTAAAGCCGTAGAGGAAAGCTCTGAATGCACAGGATGCTGTGATTCGGAGCTTTTTTTGCGGATAGGAATAGGAAAGCCATAAGCGCTTGGTGTTAGTCAAGCAATCCTTTATTTTAATAGGGGTCTTCTAAGTTTATAGGGGTCATATCCCAAAAGTTGGGCATCCTTATATCAAAGGGGGTGAAGAATATGGCAAAACCGGTACAAAGACAGCAGCTTCATCCAGATTCTGTTGAACAGTCGTTGATGGCGGATTTGTACTTTGGAACACCTATAGGGCTAGATAATAATTCTGGGGAGTATAATATAGCTCAACAAACTGAGGGGACAACAGTCTCGCAGGTAGAAGAAAATAGTGTAGAGTAGTAGTTATTTATTAGAAACGGGTCTTTAAGGCTCGTTTTTTTATTTTTTGTGGAGAAAAAAATAAGCGCCAAAGGCGCTGTTAACAGTGTTACTTGCGGCTAGGGGACCGCAGTTGGAATTAATTTTATTATATCTCATTGTCACTATATGTATGTGATTAATATCACTTTTTTATCTTTTATGAAAATGATTCACACGCATATTCGACAATTTCACATATTTCTATGATATTTTCCCCGTATTTATTATCTAGAATGATTCACATAAACAAAAGTATATATGCTCGTATTTACTTATTGGGGGCAAGGGGATGTCCTATCATATTGGTTTGGTTGAAAAGCACAAGAACTTACGTGATTTATTTACCCACTATTTCTGGAATGAAGGATGGGTTGTTTCTATTTATGGTAATGAAAAAGAAGCAACGGTAACAACGGATAAGAAATTAGATTTATGGATTATGGATATTTTGTTTTCAGGGGCAGATGGGCAACAGCTAGTTCAGGAAATGAAACAACATACACCGAATATCCCGGTTGTATTTATTTCGGACCATGATCGGATTCTCGAGCAAATTTCCAAATTGAACCTGGATCATGTGTATTGTTTGGCTAAGCCATTTATGCCCAGGGACCTAGTGACCCTCATTCATAAATTGCAGGGAAATGAAACGAGATTGAAGGATATAGGGAGGGAGAAATATGGCAGATACAGTAGTTAATCATACCGGATTGTCCTTAGGAAAAAAACGGAGAAA
>DATFAS010000010.1:0-70627 GCA_035254305.1 Bacillota bacterium | reverse complement strand
ACAGATAATACGACTTGCTCAACATATCTTTTAATTTCGTCCCCAGAACTGAGAGTGAGAACATGATTGGCTAGCTCTATCATCTTTCTGAATTCAAGTTGCTTAATCAGATGGCGTGCACGAAGAATAGCACTGCCCCCCATACTAAACTCATCAAGACCTAAGCCAAGGAGAATTGGTATTGCTAACTCCTCACCAGCCATTTCCCCACACATCCCAACCCATTTCCCTTCCTTATGAGCCGAGGTAATCACCATCTGAATCAATCGCAATAAGGATGGATTGTAAGGATCATATAGGTAGGAAACCCGTTCATTCATTCGGTCAGCTGCCATCGTGTATTGAATCAAGTCGTTGGTTCCAATACTGAAGAAATCAGCTTCCTTGGCTAATTGATCGGAAATTAATGCTGCAGCGGGTACCTCAATCATAATTCCCACTTGAACTTCTTGATTATATGGAATGCTTGCTTGCTGCAGCTCCTGCTTCACGTCGTTTAATACTTTATTGGCTCTTCTTAATTCGGCTAATGTTGCTATCATCGGATACATGATTTTAAGATTTCCATAAACACTCGCACGAAGAAGTGCCCGAAGTTGAGTTTTAAATAACTCTGTTTGATCTAAACATAAGCGAATTGCGCGGTAGCCAAGGAATGGATTTAATTCCTTTGGTAGCTGTAAATATGGTAATTCTTTGTCACCGCCAATATCCAATGTGCGAATGACAACAGGGCGATTTCCCATGGTTATTAGAACAGATTTATAGGCTTCAAATTGTTCATCCTCTGTTGGGAAATCCTCTCGACCCATATACAGAAACTCTGTTCGAAATAAGCCGATCCCTTCTGCTCCCTGATCCAATGCGTATTTTGCATCATGAGGATTGCCAATATTGGCTGCAAGCTCGACTGTATGTTTATCAGAAGTCTCTGTAGGCTGTCCTGCCAATTTGGCCAAAGAGGCCTTTTGTTGCTGATAAGCTTGAACCTTCTGCTCATACTTGGCGAGCACCTCTGGTTCAGGTTGAATGAACACCACTCCATTCACTCCATCGACTATAAGCATATCACCTGTTTTTACTTTTTCAGTAATTATAGACAGCCCTACAACAGCAGGTATTTCCATTGTTCGAGCCATAATCGCTGAATGGGATGTTCTTCCACCTATATTCGTTGCAAATCCTTTCACCTTATCCAAATCAAGCTGTGCTGTATCTGACGGTGTTAAATCATGTACAACCAAAATTTGCGGTCCATCAATGGACCCCGTTTCTTGATCATCAATATCCAACAGATGTTTTAAAATACGATGGCTAACATCCCGTAAATCAGCACCACGTTCCCTCATATATTCATTATCCATACTTTCAAAAATCCCGATAAATTGATCACGTACTTTTTCTAAAGCTGTTTCGGCGTTCATGCATTGTGATCTTATCATCTCTTCTATGGCTCCCACGAACTCCGGGTCCTGTAAAAATAATTGATGAGCTTCAAAAATTTTAGCCTCTTGCTCTCCAATCTTCGCCCTTGCAACTTCTTTAATTTTTTCAAGCTCCGTATCTGTTTCTATTAGGCATTTCTTGAATCTCTCTATTTCTAGCGGTACAGCTTCCTCCGCAATGGATTGATAGGTAGATTTCAAAGTTTGCGGCTTTTTCACCACTGCTCGCCCAATCGCAATACCGGGAGCCGCAGCAATACCTTCCCACTGCATCATTACACACGCCCCTTTTTTAATCGTGAACCATCTCTAAAACTTTGCCTAATTCGTTTATTGCTTCTTGTTCATCAGGGCCATCTGCCTCTAAGATTATTTCATCTCCTTGTTTTGCTGCCAATGTCATTAATCCCATAATACTCTTCCCATTTATTTTCTTACCGCCTTTTATAATGTTGATAGATGATGAAAAAGAACTTGCCTTTTGTACGAAAACTGTCGCAGGACGTGCATGAAGTCCCTGTGGATTTTTTATGGTTAGTGTTTTAGTTAGCATAGTTATTCATCTCCTGAAATTAGTTTTAATTATTCATTAACGTCTTTCTTTAAGAAATTAATCATTATAGCTGTAACTATCGTACCAATAGCAATCGATAAGATATAAAATGTCCAATTCCCTACAACAGGAAGAACAAATATACCACCATGTGGGGCGGGTAGGGTACAGCCAAAGAACATGGACAATCCTCCAGCTACTGCTGAACCTACCATGGTTGAAGGGATAACTCTTCCAGGATCTGCTGCTGCAAACGGAATCGCACCTTCTGTAATAAATGCTGCTCCAAGAACGTATGCTGTCTTTCCTGCTTGTCTTTCCTCAGTTGTAAACTTCCGCTTAAATAAAGTAGTTGCCAAAGCAAGTCCAAGGGGAGGAGTCATACCTGCTGCCATAATTGCTGCGTGTGGTAAATAGTTCCCATTCGCGATCATGGCAATACCAAATGTATAGGCAGCCTTGTTAACTGGCCCTCCCATATCAAAGGCCATCATAGCTCCGAGTATAACACCTAGAAGAATTGCATTCCCTTGGCCAAGGCCACCCAACCAGTCACCTAAAGCTTTATTGGCAAAAGCCATAGGATTTGCCACTACATAAATCATAATTAATCCTGTCAATAAAATACCGAATAAGGGGTACAATAGCATAGGCTTAAGCCCTTCCAAGGATTCAGGCAACCCTGCAAATACTTTCTTTAAGCCCTGCACAATATAACCGGCCAAGAATCCTGCGATCAAACCACCAAGGAAACCTGCACCAGAATCTGCGGCTAACCAACCTCCTACTAATCCAGCGGCAAGCCCTGGCCGATCCGCTATACTCATAGCAATATAACCAGCCAATATTGGAATCATTAATTTGAACGCACTACCGCCCCCAATGTCCATTAACGCCTTTGCGAACGGGTGGAAAGAAGGGTCCTTAGGATCAAAGGATTTGATTCCAAACATGAAACAAATAGCAATGATGATACCACCGCCAACAACTAACGGCAGCATGTTTGAAACCCCATTCATCAAGTGCTTGTAAAAGGAAGAACGTCCGCTTTTCTGTGCTGCCTTGGCCTCTGTAATCTTCTGAGTATAAGTAGCACCACCCTCATATAACGGACCATCTTTCTTCGCAGCTTTCTGTAACAGCCCTTCAGGATTGCGGATTCCTTCGGCAACAGGGACTTCAATGACCACTTTTCCAGCGAATCGACTCATTTCCACTTGTTTGTCCGCTGCAACAATTACTGCTGTCGCTTCTTTTATATCCTCTGGAGTTAAACCGTTTTTTACTCCTCCTGAACCGTTTGTTTCCACTTTAATGGCAATCCCTAATTCCTGGGCTTTCTTTTTCAACGCATCCGCCGCCATATAAGTATGAGCAATTCCAGTTGGACATGCCGTTACAGCAACCACCTTAACATCTGCAGAAGGATTGCCCACATTAGATTCAGCTACTTCTGCATGTAATTCATTTTCCTTGGCAGATATAATGGCTAGCAACTCTTTGGCTGTAGTGGCAGCTTTCAGCTGTTCACGAAAAGAATCATCCATCAGCATTTCGGAGAGTCTTGCTAATGTCTCTAAGTGAGCTTGGTTAGCATCTTCTGTAGCCGCAATCATAAAGAATAAATGTGCAGGTTGCCGATCTAAAGAATCATAATCAATTCCTGCTTTAGAATACCCATAGGCAAGGCTAGGGGTTTTTACCGCACTTGTTTTCGCATGTGGAATGGCAATGCCTTCTCCAATACCGGTTGAAGCATGTGCTTCTCTCGCCAAGATGGCCTCTCGCATCCCTTCTTTGCTATTCAAACGCCCTGAGGATTCAAGTTTTTCAATTAGTTCATTAATCACTTCATCTTTGTTTTTAGCTGTTAAGCCAATAATAATGGTATCTTCCTTCAACATATCTGTTATTCGCATGCTATCTACCTCATTTCTTAAGATCTAGTGATTAAAACCTGGGGTAAAATTTCTTTAATCGTATCCGGCGTACAAAATCCCTCTGACAAGGCAGTGGCAGTTCCTGCTGCTACAGCAAAACGGAATACGCTTTCGATAGATTGTTCTTGTAAATAACTAAAGAGGAAGCCTGCCACCATGGAGTCTCCAGCACCAATTGAATTAACAGGTTGATAGGATGGAATTTTAGCCATATAAGCCTCTTGTGCACTGACAAATACAGCTCCCTGTTCAGCAAGAGAAACAATGACATTTTGCGCACCCATTTCTACCACACGTTTTCCGTAAGCTAAGGCTTCGATAGGAGATTCAATTTTAACCTGTAGCAACTCACCCAATTCATGGTGGTTAGGTTTAATCAGGAACGGGCGTTTCAATAAACAGCTTTTTAATGCATCCCCTTTTGAATCTAGAAAGATATGAACATCTTTTTTCTCCAGCCTATTCATTATATTTTGATAAATATCTTTAGGTAGGCTTTCGGGTACACTCCCCGCTAAAACTAAAATATCCTGACTGGTTAATCTCTCTAATTGTGAGAATAATAGCTTCAATGCACTTTCGGGTATAACAGGTGATAATCCACTAATATCTGTCTCTGTATCTGCTTTGATCTTTATGTTGATCCTTGAATCACCAGTAATCGAAACCAAATCATGAGAAACACCCAGTGACTCTATTTCATTTTTAATAAATTCACCAGTAAATCCACCAATAAACCCCAAGGCTACGCTGTTCATTCCTAAAAGCTTCAATACCTTAGAGACATTGACCCCTTTCCCACCTGCTACCTTCTGTTCTTTTTCAACTGTGTGAATCTCACCTTGGGAAAGAGAGTTTAGCCAAACATGATAGTCAATCGAAGGATTTAAAGTTAATGTATAAATCATATTTTCACCACTTTTAAGTCTGTTATTTTTTGATATTCCTGTTGTTCTGCTGGGTCTAAATGTTCATCAGTGATTATATGAAGATCGTCCAAATCACTTACCTTAGCAAACGTTACCTTGGAGAATTTATGAGAATCACACAAAATGTACCTCTGATCAGATAACTGCAAAGCAAGTTGCTTAATATAGGCCTCATCCGGATCGGGGGTAGTTAAGCCATGTTCTCTATCAATTCCGTTGATCCCTAGAAAACACTTATCAAAACGGTATTGACTGATGGTTGAAATAGTACTCCTTCCAACTACAGCCAGTGTTGCCGCTTTCAATTCACCTCCCAAAACAATGGTCTTTATATCATGTTTCTTTAGTTCAACTGCAATATTGACTCCATTGGTAACAACTACAATGTTTTTGCCGATAAGATGCTCAATCATGTGAAACGTGGTTGTACCAGCGTCAAGATAAATGGAATCTTTATCCTTAACTAAGCCAGCAGCGTATCTGGCAATCGCCAATTTTTCTTTTTCATGTTTTACTGATTTTTCTAAGAAAGTAGGTTCTTCAAGCTTATTTTGAAAAAGAGCAGCTCCTCCATGAACACGTCTTAACTGATTCTTCTCTTCTAATTCACTTAAATCTCTACGAATTGTTGATTCCGAAGCACCGGTTGCTTCTACAAACTCATGAATACGGACAACATCTTTTTCTTTAATTAAATCAATAATAATTTGATGCCGTTCTGGAGTTAACATCGCATGACCATCCTAATAATAATTGATTGTTTTTGAATTTAATCTGATTATAATCTATTATTAAATCACAATCAATCATGATTTTTCTATAAAACATTCATTTTCAATCATGTTAACTATGCTCTTTTGCAATTTGGTTAAATGTAATCCTTATTCTTCCACATGTTAATAAAAAAACACCCAATTAAGATTGAGGGCACTGAAAAACTGACAATTTTTCATGTAACTAGGATGGCTTAATAAAAAAGACGACTCTCATTCAACTTCTTTTGAATGGAGAGCCGTCTTTTCTTTCACCCCGAGTGTATCCCGCTTTTTAACTCATTAGTGTCAATATCCTTTTTAAATTTACGGCGAAGATTGCCATTGCCCCTTGTAATTCCATGCCAATAAGACCCGAGGATTCCGCAACATCATACCCGTGTCCGTGTTTCAATTCGCTATTTTTGGCTTCTATTTTATATCGCTCTCTCGATTTCTCCCTAAAATAGTCACTTTCTTGGAATTTTTCCTGCTTTGTGTGAATATTGGATTTGATCGTAACAGAATAAGTTTTGCTTTTAGCACCTTCTTTATAACATCCATCCTTAAATGGGCAGGTTTTACATTTTTCGACATCAAAATAATAAGTGTCCGCTTGATTTGCAGCTACACCTTTTTTACCTTGACGTGCCTTCCGTATAGCCATATGTCCAGCTTTACAAACATACATTCCAGCATCTTTATTGAACTCAAATTCCTCTTCTTTTTTACGGAATCCTTGCGTTACAGAAGGGTTTAATTTGGCTACTAATTTTATTTCATTCTCTTTTGCATATTCAATGTTTCCCTTTTCAGAATAGGCTGCATCACCAATGACGGTCTCGACTTGCATTCCAGCTTTAATGCTTTTTTCGATCAACGTTTCTAATTGTTTACCGTCATTTTTTTCTCCTGTCGTAATTGTTGCAGCTGTAATAATCCGTTCTTCACTCATGGCTATGTGTGTCTTATATCCAAAAAATGAGGAATCGGCCGTTTTATGCCCTACTTTTGCATCTTGATCTTCGGAAATCTGTAGATGTTCAATATCATCGGCGACTGTTTCTTTTAGAAGGTTCAACTGTTCCTTTACTTTTGGATACTGAGCAAGGCTTTCTTCCTTTTCGATCACGTCAATAAGCTTTTGGCAATAGTTGATTTCATCTTCTAAAATATCCGTAGTATTTTTGGTTGGGAACTTATTTTTCATGCTTTCATCTATTTGATAAATAGCTTTTCTAAGCTTTTTAGAACGATCCATCAGGATTTCTCTAGGTGATTTTTGATTGTAGCGGGCTTTCGTATGGGTGGCATCCACGATAATGGAATTACTTTTAATGATTTCCTTCTCCATGGCAATTTCAACGGTTTTATTGATAAGCATGTCCAAAAGGTTTACATCTTTTAAACGAAGTTTTCGGAATTTCGTTAGAGAACTTGGTTCGATCACGTCCTCTTCTGGTGCCATGTTTAGAAAATACTTAAATGACATGTCATATTTCGAACGTTCAACTATATCGACGTCAGATAAGTCATGGATAGACTTTAGCAATAAATATTTGAACATGCGAATAGGGTCAATGGCGTTTCGACCATTATCAAGACAATATTTATCCTTAAGTTCATCATAAACAAAAGAGAAGTCGACCAGATCGTTAATTTTACGCAACATATTATCCTTTGGAACAACTAAATCATAAATAGCCATATATGGACTGAAAATCATAGATTGTTGATTGTTAATCATAGGACCCACCCGTTTGAAATTGATACTATAATTATACAGCAAAAAAGGTATAATTCCCTCAGATTTGAGGTATTATACCTTTTCTACTTTATGGGGACTTTTTCAGTGCCCTCGGGCTATACCTAGATGCTTTTTTAGGCTGAAAAAACTGAAAAATTGGCCTTTCAGTCTCAAGAAATTCTTGTTTTAAGTTTGTTTATTTTGCTAAACTTGAGGTTGATAAATAGACAGACAGAACCTTTGCTTATCTTTCAATAACATTGGCTACAAGTGGAAGAGGAGAATCTATGAAGGACACACTCATTTTGATCATTGTTCTAATTGTAGGACTGATTTTTGGTAGTATAATGGGGAAGATATTGGGACAGTGGATTCCGTTCTTAGGTGTGGGTGAACAAATTACCTGGCAACCTAAAGGAGACTTTGTAATTTTTAAGTATGATTTCCTTCTTCAGGTTAAACTAAACCTGAGTGGAATCTTGGGGCTTATTTTAGCCTATTGGTTATACAAAAAAATGAAATAAAAATTCCTTGAGAGGTGTAAAAAGTTAACCATGGAAACAAGGAAGATAATTATTTTGGCATCGGCATCACCAAGAAGACAAGAGCTACTACGCAATCTTGGACTTCCATTTATTGTTAGGCCCAGTCATGCAGATGAACATGTTGATGACGGACGTAAACCTGCAGAGGTTGTCGAATTATTGGCAGAAAGAAAAGCAGCTGAGGTCGCAGGCTTGTATGAGGAAGGGCTTATCATCGGTTCGGATACGATCGTAGTGCTAGATGGAGAAATCCTAGGGAAACCTGGTGGTGAGGATGAAGCCTATGCTATGCTTTCTAAGCTCTCAGGCAGGGAGCACTCCGTATTTAGTGGTCTTGCAGTTATTGACGCCTTAAGTGGAGAAAAAAGAATTGGATATATGGAAACTAAGGTAAAGATGAGACCGATAACAGAAAAAGAAATTAATGATTACATTAAAACAAAAGAACCTATGGACAAGGCTGGATCGTATGCTATTCAGGGATTGGGTTCTTTATTTATTACAGGGATTCAGGGGGATTATTTCTCTGTGGTTGGATTACCTATAAGGTTGTTAGCTGAATATTTGCAAGGATTTGGTGTCGACATTTTAGGAGAAAAGGTAAAACAAACCTTCGTAGAACATACACAACGAAACTAATTGCTAAGGGGTGTTTGCATGGGGAAGCAAACAGCAACGTCGTTAGTGGAAGGGCCTAGAGAAAGGGTATTGAATTGTGGAATAGCATCTCTTTCGAATGTAGATTTACTTGCGATTATACTTGGCACGGGGTCACAGGGAGAGTCCGTTATGCATCTCTCTAGACGACTTTTTGAGCATGTTGGCGGACTGCGTCAATTTCTAGATATAACATTTGAAGAGCTTGTACAGGTAAAAGGGATAGGTCCTGCCAAGGCAATTTCACTGTTGGCAAGTATTGAACTTGGAAGGAGAATTGTGGGAGAAGGTCCCATGGACCGTAAAACGATTCGTTCCCCTGAGGATGTTTCCCAACTGATGATGGAAGAATTAAGACATTTGACACAGGAACACTTCGTTTGTCTGTTCTTAAATACAAAGAATCAGGTGATTGGTCAAAAGACTATATTTATCGGAAGTTTGAATTCTTCTATTGTACATCCCAGAGAAGTTTTTAAAGATGCTATCCGACGCAGTAGCGCTTCCCTTATTTGTTTACATAACCATCCAAGTGGTGATCCAAGCCCAAGTAAAGAGGATATTGAGGTTACAGAACGCTTAGTTCAGGCGGGAAAAACCATAGGGATAGAAGTTTTAGACCACATAATTATTGGTGATGGACGTTTTGTAAGCTTAAAGGAAAAGGGATTGATTTGAATTGTGTAGAAAATCGTCTATAATTAAAAGTTAGGTTTAAGAAATTAACCTCTACCGTTAGAGAGATGGATAACAGAAATAATTGTATGACTTGAGGAAAAGGGTATGGAAGGAGCAAGTTAACATGTTTGGTGGTTTTTCTCGTGATATGGGAATAGATTTGGGAACAGCAAATACATTGGTTTATGTGAAGGGGAAGGGGATATTGGCTCGCGAGCCTTCCGTAGTAGCCATTCGTACAGATACGGGATCAATTGAGGCAGTGGGTAATGCAGCAAAAAGCATGATTGGTAGAACACCAGGAAATATAGTAGCTGTTCGTCCCATGAAGGATGGGGTCATTGCTGATTTTGAGACGACTGCTACCATGTTGAAATATTTTATTCGTCAAGCTCAAAAAAATCGTGGATTGTTAACGAGACGTCCAAACGTAATGGTTTGTGTGCCGTCTGGGATCACAGCTGTTGAGAAGAGAGCGGTTGAAGATGCGACGAAACAAGCGGGTGCAAGAGAAGCCTATACCATTGAAGAACCGTTCGCTGCTGCAATTGGGGCAGACCTTCCAGTATGGGAGCCGACAGGGAGCATGGTGGTAGACATTGGTGGAGGGACGACTGAGGTAGCCATCATTTCCTTAGGTGGAATTGTAACCAGTCGTTCGATTCGTGTAGCTGGTGATGAAATGGATGAAGCAGTCATTCAATATATCAAAAAGAAATATAATTTGATGATTGGTGAACGTACATCCGAAACGTTAAAAATGGAGATCGGGTCTGCTCTTCCTTCTGAAAAAAATGAGAACATTGATATTCGTGGACGTGATCTGATTTCAGGATTACCTAAAACCATTGCGATTTCTTCACATGAGATTACAGAGGCGTTACAGGAAACAGTGAGCAGTATTGTTGAGGCTGTAAAGGTAACCTTGGAAAAAAGTCCACCTGAATTAGCTGCGGATATCATGGATCGAGGGATTGTTCTCACTGGTGGAGGAGCCTTACTTAGAAATTTGGACAGGTTATTGAGTGAAGAAACAGGGATGCCAGTCATTGTAGCAGAGAATGCACTCGATTGTGTTGCCATTGGAACTGGTAGGGCGCTAGAGAATCTACATTTATTCAAATCAAAATCCGGCATTACCGCAAGATCTAGAAGGGGAAGATAGAAAAAGCAGGTGTTAAAGGTGTCCAATTTCTTTATTAAAAGACGTTTATTAGCTTTGTTATTAAGTTTAATTGTGTTAGTTATCATTATGGGGATTACCTTAAAGGAAAGACCCATTCCCAGCATGCCCGAACGCTTTATAAGAGATTCGTTTTCCTTCGTTCAACAAATAGTATATAAGCCCGCGTTTGCTGTAGCGGGCTTCTTTAGAAATATGAATGATATGTATCAAATTTACGAGGAAAATAAAGAACTTAAAAAGAATTTGCAGCAATTTGCCCAGGTAACGGCTGATCTAAATGAATTAAAGCTAGAGAATGCACAGTTGCGGAAGCTATTAGATGCTGAGCAATCAAAGCTATCTAGCTATAAGCTTAGAATGGCTGAAGTCATCGCACGTTCACCGGATCGTTGGAATCATACCGTTGTCATTGATAAAGGTAGTCGAGATGGAATTTCAGCTAACATGGCGGTTATTACACCTGAGGGATATATTGGTAGAGTACAAAGTGTTTCTAATTTCTCCTCACAAGTTGAGCTAGTAACAGATATTGAAAGAGGAAACCATATTGGTGCGATTGTTCAAGGTAATGAACGGATCTATGGGGTAATTGAAGGGTTTGATCCAAAAAACAATTTGCTCATTATGAGGAAAATTCCTATGCAGGCTGAAATTGCACCCAAACAAATGGTCATTACATCAGGGTTAGGTGGAACGATTCCCAAAGGACTAGTACTCGGTGAAATCGTTTCGGTCAAAACAGATGATCAATATCTAACGAAAGATGCCTATATTAAACCAAATGCGAATTTACAGCAGGTAGAGAAGGTTTTTGTAGTAGAAAGATCTTTTATTCCACCTGACGTTGCTCCTACCCCAGCTGACACTGGAACTCAACAGGGGCCAACGCCTGCACAGGGTGGGGGAACAGGCGGATGAGATGGGGAGTATTAACCGTTATTCTACTAGCTCTTCTAGTATTAGAAGGCACTATACTACAAATCTTCTCTCATACCTGGGGGAGTTCGGTATTACCAGTTCCACGTTTTGGATTGGTTGTACTTATTTTTATCTCCTTGTATATTGGCCGTCGTAGAGCATTTTTTATTGGTTTAGTATTTGGGATGATACAGGATATTCTTTATAGCGACGTGATTGGTGTTTATGCATTTGCAATGGCTATCGTTCCTTATACTTGTGCACTGATTTATCAATATTTCCAGCAAAATGTTTTTTTAATTGTTATTACTGTCTTTTTCTCGGTATTTATTCATGAAAACTTGATTTTCTTTATTTTTCATTTGTTTGGCTTGATCGATGATAGCTATCGTTGGTTGGAAATGATCCCAACTGCACTGTTGAATTCTGCCTTTGCAATCCTTGCTTTTCGACCTTTAAGTCGTTTCTTAGAGAATATGGATGAGGAACGAAAAAACGAAAGAGCATAGATTGGCAGGAAAATCCCCACATACGGCGAATAAATGGGGGTGGGGGGATTTAAGAAGTATGACAAACCTTAAAAACTATGTGACGATTAAAGGAACCAAGGATGGCCTCGTATTTATAATGGATGATACGTGTTCCTTAGAGGAATTATTAGCACAGCTAAAAGAAAAAATTGAGCATAGCCATCAGCAAATCTTGTCTGGTCCCCTAATTCCTATCACGATCAAATTAGGTTTCCGTTATTTAACCAAAGAGCAAGAGCAGCAGCTAAGAGACGTTATAAGTCTTAAAGGGAATCTTGTCATTAAGCACATTGATTCTTCCGTTGTTTCGAAGCAAGAGGCTCTTTTAGATAAACTCTCATCTACTATTCGTGTTGAAACTGGAACCGTTCGTTCTGGTCAGGAGCTTCGGCATATGGGTGACCTTCTCCTATTAGGTGATATTAATCCTGGTGGAGGTGTCTTCTGTACGGGTAGTATTTTTGTATTGGGAGCTATTAGAGGACTTGCCCATGCTGGGTGTGATGGGGATGAGCAGGCGATTATTGCTGCCTCTGAGCTAAGGCCTACACAATTAAGAATTGCTGAGGTAATCAGTCGGCCACCAGATGAATGGATGGATGGAAGTTATGAGATGGAATTTGCTTATTTGGAAGACGGACAGATGTCTATCGACAAAATGAACCAAGTTCATAAAATTCGGGCGGATTATTGGGATAAAAGATAGAGATCTACATATATGTGAAATGAGGGATACGTAGTGGGAGAGGCGATTGTTGTAACATCAGGAAAGGGTGGGGTTGGCAAAACGACAACGTCAGCAAATATAGGGACTGCCCTTGCCATTAATGGTAAAAAGGTCTGTTTAGTTGATGGAGATATCGGGCTACGCAATTTGGATGTTATGATGGGGTTAGAAAATCGGATTATTTACGATTTGGTAGATGTTATTGACGGACAGTGCAAATTACAACAAGCCTTAATAAAGGATAAACGTTTTGAGCATCTCTTTTTGCTTCCAGCAAAGCAAACGAAGGATAAATCTGCTGTTACTGTAGAGCAGATGGATGCTTTAATAAAAGAACTGAAACAAGATTTTGATTATGTGATTATTGATTGTCCGGCGGGAATTGAACAAGGTTTCAAAAATGCTGTGAGTGGAGCAGATCAGGCGATTGTAGTGACTGTTCCAGAGCCTACTGCTGTGCGAGATGCAGACCGGGTGATTGGACTCTTAGAGAAGGAAAAGTCTACATCCCCAAAATTGATCATCAATCGAATTCGTTATGGGATGATGAAGCAGGGGGATATGCTTGACGTAGATGATGTGATTCAACAACTAGGAATTGAAATCGTTGGTGTTGTCCCTGATGACGAAAGAGTAATAAAAGCATCAAAAGATGGCGAGCCGATTGTTATGAATCATGAATCAAGAGCTGCCTTGGCATACCGAAATATTGCCCGGAGAATTTTAGGAGAGCAGGTTCCATTACTCAACCTAGAAGAAAAAGAAGGCGGCTTCATGACGAGGATGAAAAAATTATTTGGGATGCGGTAGCAGGAACTCTTACTAGTTCCTGCTATTCATTTAGGTATGCCAACAGGTTATAATATACCTTGGAGGCTAGAAACATGGACTTTGATAGTAAATACTTTAAGACAATCGATTGGATCATCCTGCTTATTTTGATGGGTTTTGGGTTGTTCAGCTATTTGGGCATTTCAGGCGCCTCTCCAAACATGAGCCTGGAAGGAAAACAAATCATCTGGTATTTTATTGGATTTGTTTTTTTGGTTCTAGTTATTCTTATTGACTACAATTTGATTGGTAATTTAAGTTATATCCTATATGGAATAGGGCTTTTATTACTTATAGCTGTGTTGTTTACACCTCCTGTGAATAATGCTACAAGCTGGTTTAATCTCGGTTTTTTTTCGTTTCAACCTGCTGAATTAATGAAAATCATTACCATTCTTACTTTAGCCAAGTACTTATCTAAGCAGGCAGAGAAGGAACGTTCTCTCCAGTCTCTCATTAACCTAATACCGATCTTTGCCATTATTGGTGTGCCGACTCTTTTGATCCTTATTCAGCCTGATCTAGGGAATGCTGTAGTCTTTTTCGGTATTTTAGTTAGTATGATGATTGTTGGTGGAGTTCGCGCCAAGCATTTTGTTTTATTTGCCTTCCTTGGTATAGGATTCCTTAGCTTCCTCACTTATTTGTATCATTTCAAACAACCTATTTTTTTCAAATTGATTAAGCCTTATCAATGGAATCGAATTGTTTATTGGTTGAACCCTGAACTAGATCCGGGTGGTCAAGGCTTCCAATTGAAACAATCCCTAATCGCTATCGGGTCGGGGCAGTTAACAGGAAAAGGATTGCATGCTGGCACTCAGGCAAAGTTTGGTTGGGTCCCGGTTGGCGAGAGTGATTTCATCTTTACCGTAATTGGAGAGGAACTAGGATTTCTTGGATCGAGCTTACTCATCTTCCTTTTCTTTCTGTTAATTTATCGGATGGTCCGAATCGCAATGGATTCTAAGGATGCATTTGGAGCCTATTTTGTTGCCGGAGTAATTGGGATGTTTGTTTTTCAAATTTTTGAGAATATCGGAATGACTATTCAGTTGATGCCGATCACTGGGATTACACTGCCATTTATAAGCTATGGTGGAAGCTCACTTGTAACGAATTTAATGATTGTTGGCCTGGTGCTTAATGTTGGAATGAGACGAAAAAAACTAATGTTTGACTAACCACTGTGTGTATGGGCAGTGGTTTTTTGTATTTCGAGGAATTCTTAGTCTACATCTATCCAAAAACTCATAGATTGCTATTAGAAAGGACAAGACCTAAGGGAGGGTGGATAAACGATGAAGCATGATTCAATCAAACGTCGGCGTGAAGAAAGACTTCGGCAGCTGCGAGAGCAGAGTAAACATAAACATTGGTTAGAGGACTTTTCTGGGGAAGGAGAGGAACAAGAAGAACCACGATCTTATTCGTCTTCGACGGTGAACAAAAATAGTCACTTTGAAGAATGGGATTGGGATCATGAGAGTCAGCAAACAAAGCCAGAGGAGCTCAATAGGAGTTCCAAGTTTTTAATTAAAACAGTACTTGCCTTGTTCCTATTAAGTGTTGTTTATCTACTTAAGCAATCAGGGTTACCGTACACAGAACAGGCGAATCATTTTGTGAAACAAGCCTTTACTAGAGAATATAATTTTGCTGGAACCATGGATTTAGTTGAGCGATATGTAGGGAAAACACCAGAAATTCTTCTTACCTTTTCACCACAAAAGAAAGGGGTTCAACCAGTATGGAAACAAAATACGACCCAACATGGTTATGAGAAACCTTTAAATGGAGCTATTGTCTCTCCTTTTGTAATGGATGGAAAAGGGATACAGATTGAGGCGAAGGCGGCTAATGAGGTGAAGGCTGTAGGTGAGGGCTGGGTGATCTCTGTTGGACAAAAGGAGGGTCTTGGGCAGACCCTTATTATTCAACATGCAGATCACACCCAGTCTTGGTACTCTAACATCGATCATATTCAAGTGGGTGAACAGGATTGGGTTGGATTAGGCCAAGTGATTGGGAAGGTAAAGCCAGGTAAAAATCTTTATTTTTCCATGCTTAGGGACGATCGTTATTTTGATCCAACGAGTGTGATTGCTTTTGATTAATAAGCTTTTAAAATTAAAAATAAAAATACATCCCTTGTTTTGGTTGGTAGCTATTGCGGCCGTCTGGACAGGACAATTTATCGAGCTAATGACTTTATTTGCACTAGTGATTATCCACGAATTGGGGCATGTCTTTTCTGCTTTGTCCTTTGGGTGGCGGGTGCGTGAAATTGAATTATTGCCATTTGGCGGTGTGGCTAAGGTAGACGAGTGGGGAACAACCTCAACTCGTGAAGAAATCATTGTTGCTCTTGCTGGACCTTTCATGAACATAGTGATGATTATCGTTGCTTACGTATTTTTTTTACTTGGGATTTGGGAAGAAACATGGAGTGCATTCTTTATTCACGGTAATCTTGTGATCGCGGTATTCAATCTAATTCCAGCTTGGCCTCTCGATGGGGGGAAAGTTGTCCATGCGGTTCTCACTCATTATATTTCTTTTCGTCAATCGATCTATATTATATTGGTTTGGTCTATCCTTGTGATTATTGGGTTCATGATATTTGCTTATTTTTATTCTTCGAAACTTAATCTACTTGTCATCAGTCTTTATTTATTGATTGAAATAAAGGTAGCTTGGAAAAGAATTCACTATCAATTTATTCGTTTTTTACTATTCAAGATGGAGCAAATTACAACGAAAAAAACTCATCTTCCTCATTCTTTCATTTTTCTCCAACCTAGTGATAAAATCGGTGAAGTGGTTAAAATGATAAAAAAAGGATATTATCATTACTTTCATGTCTTAGATAATCATCAAAATATAGTGGTCAAGCTGAGAGAGGAACAAATCCTTACACTTTTCTTCGAAAATCCTAGTTTAACCATTTCCGAATGTATAACCGTGTAGGATCCTAATATGTGAAGAAGAGGGGACAAAAGTTGAAGCAGGTCATCGTGAATAGTCAATATAGCCAAACAAGAATTGCTGTCCTAGAGGAAGGTAAGCTTGTGGAATTCTACATTGAGCAGCCTTCTAGTCTAAAGTTAGTTGGGAATATCTATAAGGGAAAGGTTGCTGATATTCGACCGGGAATTCAGGCAGCCTTTGTCGATATTGGAATAGAAAAAAATGCCTATTTATATATTGATGATTGTTTGACTACCTCACAAAAGGAGAAGACAGAGTCAAAACCGAATATCCGAGAACTTGTCACACAGGGACAGGATCTTCTTGTGCAGGTGACTAAGGAGCCCACCGATTTAAAAGGAGCAAGACTAACTACTCATTTAAGCTTTCCTGGGCGATTTTTAGTTTATATGCCTAACGATCGCAATATAGGAATTTCTCGAAGGATTGAATTGGAGGAAGAAAGAGAAAGACTCCGTGAAATTTGCCAACAATTGTGTGTTGAAGAGGAAGGTGTCATTGTTCGAACACAGGCACAAGGGGTTTGTGAAGAGGAAATTCAAGCTGATTTCCTGTATCTTCGTCAAGAATGGGAAAAGGTGAAACAAATAGCGAAACAAGCGAAGAGTAAAAGCCTAATTCATCAGGAGCTTGGTTTAATTCCTAAGGTCGCAAGGGATTTACTAAACTCAGAGGTTAGTGAGTGGGTAATCGATAGTATTCCAGAATATCGAAATATTCTTAGTGAGTTGGATCGATCCCATCCCCTGCAAGATAAAATTAAGTTGTATCAGGAACAAACCAGTATTTTCGATGCGTATCAAATTGAAGGTGAAATTGAAAAGGCGCTTAGGAGAAAAGTATGGTTGAAAAGTGGAGGGTATTTGGTCATTGATCAGACAGAAGCCTTAACTGCCATTGATGTGAATACAGGAAAATTTACAGGGAATTACAACCATGAAGATACCGTATTTAAAACAAACCTAGAAGCTGCTGGGGAAATAGCACGTCAACTCCGTTTAAGAGATATTGGCGGGATCATCATTATTGATTTTATCGATATGATAAAGGAAGCCAGTCGGGATGCAGTGTATCGGCATCTAGCCGATCAGCTTAAGAAGGATCGAACCAAATCACATCTTCTTGGATTTACAACACTTGGGTTGTTAGAAATGACAAGAAAAAAGATCAAGCAAAACTTATCCGATCGATTGACAAGAGAGTGCCCATGTTGTGAAGGAAAGGGGAGGACTCTTTCTGAAGAAACAATCTTTGCAAGGATGGAGAGAGAAATAAAAGAGTATGCTAGAAACAAAGATGTGGAAGCCTTCCTTATCGAGCTATCCCATTCTGTGGCAGATGCATCTAAATTCAAATATGAACATTTCATACAGCTGATGGAAGAGGATTGGAAAATTAAAGTATATATTATTGGAAATGATAAGGTGAATCTTGAAAGCTACCGAATCGCTTTTGTAGGCAGCTTAGAAGAGGTAAAACGAAGGGTTAACTCTTGACTTTTTGGTTTGCTATGTGTTAATCTAACATTTGTTGATATCATGCTTGGCACCTGTCATGCATGCTACAACCGCACAGAACAGGTTTGTTTATAAGTCGAGTATTTTCTCGCACCTGGGATGGCGAGTCTTAGTAAAAGATAGGGAGGTGCAATGAATGTACGCTATTATTGAAACTGGTGGAAAGCAATACAAGGTAGAACAAGGCGCTGAGCTTTATATCGAGAAGCTTCCTCAAACTGAAGGTGAAAACGTAACGTTTGACCGTGTATTGATGGTTTCTAAAGATGGATCTGTTGTAGTTGGAAGCCCTACTGTTACAGGTGCAACTGTAACTGGTAAAGTTGAAAAGCATGGTCGTGGTCAGAAGATCATCGTTTTCAAATACAAGGCTAAGAAAAACTACCATAAGAAGCAAGGTCATCGTCAACCATTTACTAAAGTAGTTATCGAAAGCATTAATGCATAGATTATGATAACGATTGTAGTGAAGCGTCAGCCTTCTGGTGACGTTCAATCGATTACGATTGATGGACATGCCGGCTTTGATGATCCTGGTAAGGACATTGTCTGTGCAGCTGTCTCTGGAATTTCATTCGGTATGCTTAATGCAGTTGATAGGCTGCTTGGTGTGGAACTTCCTGTACAGCAAGGAGATAGTGGTTTTCTTCATTGGGAATTACCCGAATTGGAGAGTGAGAAGCATCAGCGTATCCAATTACTAATGGATGCTATGGTGGCTTCCCTTCGATCTGTGGCTATAGAATACGGTAAGTTTGTTAAGGTTCATGACACCAAAGTTAATAGGAGGTGGATCTAATGTTGAAAATGAATCTTCAATTTTTTGCCTCTAAAAAAGGGGTAGGTTCTACTAAGAACGGTCGTGACAGTATTGCGAAGCGTCTTGGTGTGAAGCGTGGAGATGGCCAATTCGTTAAAGCTGGGAATATTCTAGTTCGTCAACGTGGAACAAAGATTTATCCTGGATTAAACGTTGGAATCGGTGGAGACGATACTTTATTTGCTTTAGAAGATGGAGTTGTTCGTTTCAAGCGTCTTGGACGTGATCGCAAGCAGGTTGTAATTGAGACCGTAGCACAAGAAGCGTAAATATTTCATGATTCATCATCTAAAACCCGACATATGTCGGGTTTTTGTGTTAAAATAAGGAAAAATAGTACGGACAGGAGAACCGAACTTGAACCGTCTTCCTTATATTTTATTTGTGACTTCACTATTACTAAATGCTTTAATCCTTATAGAACCATGGGATGGATCAGGCAATCAGCTGATTGGTAGTCTTTCCATACTATTCATTGGATGGGGGATTTGGGCAATATATAAGAAAGTTGACCTACAGTTGGATCAGCCTGTCAATCACTCCCCTGCTAGTGATTATCATAAAGTTGCGGTTGAACAGGAAAAGTTCCTCCAGAGTTTAAGCCATCAACGCCATGATTGGCTGAATCATTTTCAGGTATTACTTGGTTATTTAAAACTGCAACGCTATGATGTTTGTGAAGATTATATAAAGAAGGTAACAGAGAATACGAATAATGACAGTAGAATTGCAGCACTAGGATATAGACCTTTGGTTGCGTATCTCCTTACATTCAATGCCCTCCATAAGGAGCTTACTGTAGAGGTTGAACTGCCAGATTTAATCGATCTACGATCGTTTAGTGAAGAAGAAAATACAAGAATTTATGCCCTCATTAAGAGGCTTGTAGATACTTATCTTGATCATGCGGAGAATGGACAAGCAAATACATTGCTCTTACTTATTCAAAGATTAGAAGAGTCCTTATATGTTTCTGTTGATTTTGAGGGTGACTTAGACGATCAGGGCTGTCTTACAGGAATTTATCAGTTAGTTGATGAATTTGGGAATGAGGAAGGCTTCTTTGTGGAAGGCTTACATAATAATAAAGAATCGATTATGGAATTTTATCTGCCAATAAATCAGGGCAACTAAGCTGGTGTTACTTTTGGACACGCTACCAGCTAGGTTTACTTACATAAAAATAGAGGTGACTCATTAGGAATGTTTATAGATACAGCAAAAATATATATTAAGGGTGGTAACGGCGGAGATGGGATGATTGCGTTTCGCCGAGAAAAATATGTAGACAAGGGTGGACCAGCTGGTGGCGACGGAGGTCGCGGAGGGGACGTTGTTTTTGAAGTAGAAGAAGGATTACGAACATTAATTGACTTTAAATACCAAAAACACTTTAAGGCCCCTAAAGGTGAGAATGGACGTACTAAAAGCCAGCACGGAGCCGGTGCTGATGATATGATCGTAAAGGTTCCGCCAGGGACTTCTGTTTATGATGACGATACGGGGGAATTGATTGCCGATTTGGTAGAACATGGGCAGCAAGCCATTATTGCAAAAGGTGGGAAGGGAGGACGTGGGAATACTCGTTTCGCAAGCCCTACCTTGCCTGCACCGGAAATCTCGGAGAACGGGGAGCCTGGACAAGAACGATACATTCGGCTGGAATTGAAATTAATTGCAGATGTGGGATTGGTCGGATATCCGAGTGTGGGTAAGTCTACCCTTCTTTCGATGGTATCAGCAGCTAAACCGAAAATAGCTGAGTATCATTTTACGACACTTTCTCCCAACCTTGGGGTTGTGGAGGCGGAAGATCAACGCAGTTTTGTCATGGCAGATTTACCAGGCTTAATTGAAGGGGCACATAGTGGTGTTGGATTAGGTCATCAATTTTTACGTCACGTGGAACGTACACGCCTTATTGTTCATGTCGTGGATATGGCTGCAACAGAAGGAAGAGATCCTTATGAGGATTATGTACAAATTAATAGTGAATTGAAACTATATAATGTGAAATTAGAAGATCGTCCACAAATTATTGCGGCAAATAAGATGGACATACCAGAAGCCAAGGAGAATTTAGAAGTATTTAGACAAAAGCTAGGTGACGATATCCCTATATATCCAATTTCAGCTGCAACGAAAGAAGGGATCAGGGAGCTTATCTTTGCTATTGCGGATTTATTAGATTCCATTCCTTTACAACCAGCTGTTGAGCCTTTAGAGGAACAAGATCATGAAAGAGTTATTTATCGTGCGGAGAAGGAGCCAGATAAATTCTTCGTAAGAAAAGATAATGAAGTGTTTGTTGTTGAAGGGGAGCATATAGAAAAGTTGATGCGGAGGACGAATCTTAATTCTTATGATTCTATTCAGCGCTTTGCTCGAACGATGCGTCATATGGGGGTTGATAAAGCCCTACGGGAAAAAGGAGCAGAGAACGGGGACACCATAAGAATTGGGAAGTTTGAATTTGAATTTGTTGATTAAATTTAAGCATAGATCCTGAAAGGAGTTGTGATCCTTGCAAGGGTTTATGCCTTTTTTTTAAACCTGATCATGTTTTGGCCTATTTTGTTTAAGTAGGCAAATAACAGTTGTAAAATATTGAATGATCGCTTATAATGTCCACTATCCGAATACAAATGTTCACTATAGGAGGACGGCATGGACGTACGTGAGGAAAAATTTTATCTCGTCCGTGATGATATCTTGCCTGAAGCCATACAAAAAACAATTGAAGCAAAGAAGCTTCTAGAATCTGGGGAAGCGGGAACCATCCATGAGGCAGTGGAGAGGGTTGGGCTTAGTCGAAGTGCTTATTATAAGTATAAAGACGGAATCTTCCCTTTTAATGCTATGATGAAACAGATGATTATTACACTTTCCCTGCAATTAGAACACAGGGCAGGTGTGCTTTCGGGAGTATTAATGTTTATTGCAGGTAAGGGTGGGAATATTCTTACGATTAATCAGACCATTCCTTTGCAGGGGATTGCCAATCTAGCTCTTTCTGTTGATACAGGGTTATTAAGTCTATCAACTACAGATTTTATGGATGAGCTTGGGGAACTCGACGGTGTAAGGAAGGCTATGATTATTGGACGTGGATAATGAAGGAGGAGGTAATATAAGTATGAATAAAAATGTGGTGAAAGTTGGTTTAATGGGTTTAGGTACTGTTGGAACAGGAGTAGTCAGAATCCTAGAAGCTCATCGTAGCGATTTATATAGGCAGACTGGGATTGAAATTCAAGTGGGGAAAATCCTCGTTCAAAACCCAAATAAAGCAAGAAGCGTAAACATTCAAAAGGAATGGATGACCACAGAACCTCACGACCTTCTTCAAAATCCAGAAATCGATATTGTCATTGAGGTCATTGGTGGAATCCACCCAGCCAAAGAGTACATTCTTGAGGCGTTGGAACAGGGAAAACATGTAGTGACAGCGAATAAGGATTTAATGGCTATGCATGGTGCAGAAATTCTTGCAAAGGCACAGTCTAAGGGCTGCGATGTTTTTTATGAAGCAAGTGTGGCTGGAGGAATCCCTATTTTAAGAGCTCTTGTTGAAGGCTTTTCCTCAGATCGTATCCATAAAATGATGGGGATTGTGAATGGAACAACCAATTATATTCTAACCAAAATGAGTCAGGAGGGTGCTGGATATGAAGCTGCACTTAAAGAGGCTCAAGAATTAGGCTACGCTGAGACCAATCCAACTGCGGATGTAGAAGGGTATGATGCAGCTAGAAAAATGGCAATATTAAGTACACTTGGTTTTCATGTTGATTACACATTTGGAGATGTGGATATGCAAGGAATTACCAAAGTGACTGCTGACGATATTGCTTACAGCAAAAAATTAGGCTATGAAATCAAGTTGCTAGGGATTGCACAGCGCAATGATGATTATATAGAAGTAAGTGTACAGCCGACACTTATTCATAGATCACATCCTCTTGCTTCTGTTAATGGGGTATTCAATGCGGTTTATGTATATGGAGAAGCAGTTGGAGAGACGATGTTTTATGGACCTGGTGCTGGAGAATTGCCCACAGCTACTTCGGTTACCTCTGATTTAGTCACGATCGTAAAAAATATGAAGCTTGGCGTTAATGGCAGAGGAGTGGTTGCCCCTTATAAAGAGAAACAATTGAAAACTCCAGATCAAATTGAATCCAAATTTTTCTTAAGATTGATTGTTTCCGATAAGCGTGGGGTACTAGCTGAGGTAACAACCATACTTGCCAAGCATGATGTGAGTATCGAGCAAATTTTCCAACAGCCATATAGTGAAGAGCCAAAAGCAGCTCAACTAATTATGATTACACATACTGCAACGAAGGAAAATATGAATAAAGTTTTATCTCAGTTCCAAGCATTAGAATCAGTGAAGGAAACGAAGAGCTTTTATCGTGTTGAGGGTGGAGAAGAGAAATAATTCTTCTTTAAAATAATTGTAATGAATGCGCAGTTATGATTAATACAATAGATTCCGTGATGAGTGTGATGATATATGAGACCATTTGTTCAAGTAAAAGTACCAGCTAGCACAGCAAATTTAGGACCAGGGTTCGATACGATTGGTATGGCCTTTCAGTTATATACAACTATACGAATGATGCCAGCAGATTCTCCGCGTGTAATTCTTCACGGGGAAGAATTACAAGAACTTCCTATAGACCAGACGAATTTAGTTTATCGGATGGCAGAATATCTTTTTGAAAAAGCAAATAAGAAGCTTCCTCCTATTTGTATTGAAATGAAAAGCGAAGTTCCACTTACTCGTGGTTTGGGGAGTAGTGCAGCAGCAATCGTTGGGGGATTGGTAGCAGCAAATTATTTAGCCGAAGAACCATTTACACAAGATGAAATTTTTACGATGGCAGCTAATCTTGAGGGACACCCAGATAATGTAGGTGCCTCGTTATATGGTGGTATTGTTGTAGCGGTAATGGATGAGGGGCAGGCAAGACATATTAAAATCGACCCTTTACCAGATCTTCAAGCCATTGCCGTGATCCCAGACTTCCAACTCTCTACTGAGAAAGCTAGAAGTGTTCTGCCTAGCAATTATACCCGTACGGACACAGTTTATTCTCTTGGGCATGCAAGTTTACTTGTAGGTGCCTTAGCAAGTGGGCGATATGACGTCCTTCGTTTTGCTATGCGGGATCGAATTCATCAACCCTATCGTACAGCACTTGTTCCAGGAATGAGTAAGCTTCTTGAGGAGGCTCATGAGTATGGCGCTTTAGGGACTGCATTAAGCGGTGCAGGCCCAACGATTATTTCTCTTTTGACAGATAAGGCAGACCGATTAGAACAATTTTTCCGCGAAACACTTCTTGAGCAAGGAATCGGATCAACAACTATTCATCTTGTTCCAGATACACGAGGAGTCCAAATTTCAGAAGATATTGACACTCCTTTTTAAACCGGATATTGTATAGTAAAAAGATAGAGGAGCTTGCTAAAGATGGAGAGAAGAGTAGCCTTCTTAGGCCCAAGTGGAACATTTACTGAAGAAGCTTCCCGCTATTTCTTTGAAGGCCATGAGGTAATATATATACCTAAACCTACCATTCCCGATGTGCTTGATGCAGTGGATCAAGCGGTTGTTGATTACGCAGTTGTCCCAATTGAAAATTCCATTGAAGGAACGGTGAATCTAACCATGGATTGGTTGATTCATCAGGTTGACTTGCCTATCCGAGGAGAACTTGCTTATCCAATTACACAGCATTTAGTTGCTGCAAAACCGATTGAATTAAATCAGGTGAAAAAGGTTCTTTCACACCCGCAGGCGATTGCTCAGTGTCGGCTATTTCTTCATGAATTTATGCCACAGGCAGAGATTGAATATACAAGTAGCACGGCGGAAGCGATTAAAATTGTGAGTATGAATTCTCAAGAATCATGGGCTGCCATTGGCAATAGACTGGCTAAATCTATCTATCCTGTCCAATATCTCAAGGAAGATATACAAGACCAGGAAAATAACTATACCCGGTTTGCCTTAGTAAGTAAGCAAGAGATTAAGCTTCGACCTACTGAACAGGAGAGAACAACCATTCTAGTTACATTACCTGAAGATTTTCCAGGGGCATTATATCAAGTGCTCGCAGCCTTTGCCTGGAGGAAAATCAATCTTTCTAGAATCGAGTCTAGACCAACGAAAAAAGGCTTAGGAAGTTACCATTTTATTATTGATATCGAGCAGCAAATGGACCCTATCCTCTTTCCTGGAGCCTTCGCCGAAATTGAAGCGATCGGTTGCCAAGTTCGACAGATGGGCTCCTATCCATTCTATGTGAAGGAAATGGATATTCCTTTAGGAAAGAATTAAACCAAAAGCATGCCTTATTCTTACTTTAAGTAAGAATAAGGCATGCTTTTTATATGAATGGAGAGTGGATTCAAGGATGCTCCCACTTTGGTTGCTGGAATGGTGGAGAAAGCCTATTTACATCTTTTTTTATTTTTTCTGAGCAAAATGCCTAAGCCAGCATATGATGTATGGAAATTTTCCTTAAAGAGAGGTGGCTTCGCAGTGAAAATCCATATTGTCAAACGGGGAGAAACATTAGCGAAAATTGCAAAGAAGTACAATATATCATTAGATAAATTAAAAGAGATTAACTCCCATCTTAAAGAAGAAGATAAGGTGATAGCCGGTTCTAAAGTTAAAATTCCTACTAGCACAATTCCATTAAAACCTAAGGAAGTAGAGATTGTTCAAGTCTCAAGTAGGAAGGAAGTACCGATTGGAGGGACAGCTCCACAACAAATTTCACCGACTACACCCGCCACTCCTTTCGTTCAATCGCCGGCAACTTCAACATCACCTATTCCAGTACCAGAGGAAGAATTTCATTATCCAACCCCTAGTGCAAAAACGGGTATGTTATATCCAGAGATAGCTCCTGGAATCCCGACAGGTATGGCTACAGGAACCCCTGGAATGGTATCCTCGATCCCCCCAACCGCAGGAGCACAGGGAATGGCACCAACGATGTTTCCAGGAATGATGCCGGGAACCAGTCAGGGAATGCCAGGAATGTATCCACCTGTCCCCCCAACCGCAGGAGCACAGGGAATGGCGCCAACGATGCTACCAGGAATGATGCCGGGAATGAACCAGGGAATGCCAGGAATGTATCCACCTGTCCCCCCAACCACAGGAGTACAGGGAATGGCACCAACAATGCTACCAGGAATGATGCCGGGAACGAATCAGGGAATGCCGGGAATGTATCCACCTGTCCCCCCAACCGCAGGAGTACAGGGAATGGCTCCTACTGCAATACCTAGTAAGGAGGTGTCGTCTGGTGTGCCACCGATGGGTACAACTGGCATGCCAGTGGGGAAACAGCCCGGAATGGTGAGCCCTACCATGCATTATCCTGAAATGCCATTTCCTACACTAGGGGCAGAATTTACTCATCCGAGACCAACATGTAAAACATGTACACCAGAAGCTACACAATATCCATTTGCCCCACAAGCAATAAGTCCGGGAATGGAGGCATTTGGAATAGGTCCAGGGCAATTAGGTGGGACCATGATGGGGCAATATCCTTTTGCATCTATGCATGGAATGCCATTGTATCCTGAGCATGAGATGCATGATGAAGAAGGAGCCCATTTCTTTACACACCCTCATTACCCTACCCCTTATCATGAACAGTTGTATTATAGCCAGTCAGCTCTAGGGGAGGATTGTCACCAGAACTATATGCCCCCATCCTTTCCAGGTGTGGTGAGCCCATACTCCATGGAAAACCCACAAATGTATCCGTCCATGCACCCTTATATGCATCCTTCCATGTATCCTATGCAACAAGAATTAGAGTATGAAGACGAGAGCTGTTCCTCTTCTTCAAGTTCAAAGGTCCATCATAAGAAGAGAAGATAAGGTGGTTTTATTAAAAGGGGTTGCTAATTTAGCGGCCCTTTCATTCATAGATTAGCTCAACAGCAAGAAAAAGGAGAATTAAGGATGCAGACAGAGTTCTATGAACTTATTCAGCACAAATGGAATTTCTACATTAAGTCTGTGAAAAAAAAACGGAAGGCATTTTTGTTAGATACAAGTAGAGGGCCCGTTTTTATTAAATGCTACGATTCTCGAGTCAAGGCAGAATGGGTGATTTCTCTTTCAAGGCAGTTAATTGATAATGGGTTTAAGAATACATTGGAATACTATCAGACAAAGGATGATATGCCCTATTTTTCATATAATGAAAAACACTATGTGGCTATGAAGCCTATACATGGTAGAGATGCACAGTATAGCCATTTTCCTGATATTACAAGAACGATCGAATGCCTAGCTAACTTTCATAACCATGCTCGTGGAATTAAGGGGGGGCCCGTCCTTCACACTTCAACAGCACCATTAATTGATAAATGGGAGGATCGGTTATTTCGCTTTAATCAAATTATCCAGAAAATGAGAAAATCAAAATCACTTCATTCCCTTGATCAAAAAATTTTACGGTTCTCCCCATTTATATTGCAAGAGGCAAAGTTTACTCTGGATCTTGCTAAGCGTTCTCCACTTTTGGAGGAATATTCCTATGCAGTTGCAGGTCGCCATATTGCACATAGGGATTTAGCAAGCCATAATTTCTTAATTGGATCAAAAACCTATTTGATTGATTATGATACATCTGTTTATGATATTCAATTAGTTGATTTAATTCAAATGGTTAATCGTGTACTAGATCAACAAGCATGGAGTCTAGATGTATTTGCTCAGATGTTAAGTATCTATCAAAATGTTGTTCCATTATCCGATGCACAAACAGCCTTGGTCTATTTATTACTTCGTTATCCTGATAATTTTATGAGAGAGGTTATTGGGTTGTATGAAGGTAATGGCACTGTTTCTAAAAAAATAGATGCCTATTTAACGATGATCATGAAGTGCTGGCGGGAGAGAAGTACCTTTTTCCAAGGTAGCAGGCATTTCTTTCATGAAGGATCGCATAGGGAATCTTCTAGTGTGGTATCATAAAAACTAAAAAATCTATAAAATGTGTATATCCTCCTCTATTTTTGGGTAGAACTTGGAATAAAAAGATAGAAGGGGTCTATATGCATCTGCTTAAAGGTAAGAAATCTCGCTGGATAGCACTAGGATTTGTTACTGTATTTTTGCTAGCTGTGAGTACTTTTACTTGGTATAAAAACTTAGGCAAACCCGTCACCTATGTCAATTCGAATCAAGGCTCTTTATCAGTGGGGCAGAATGTAGAATTAATCTTACAAAAATCATATATTTGTGGTGCGGATGAAGAACAAACGTTAAAGAAAAATGTAGCCTCTTCTGACCAGCTTCTTCAAGAATATCATGATTGGCAGTTAGTCTCACATCAGGAAAATAAATATATTTTCAGGACTAAAATTCAAGATCTTGCCCCTATATGTAAGGAAAAGGGATATTTTGGTCTTTCAGGACAGAATATTTTAACATTGTTTGAGGGACCACCTGAAGAAAATAAAGTAATCCAAACCTTTTTTCAGATCGATACAAAAAAGTTTGAATCTAGTTTACCTAATGAGCTAGGATTTTTAAACAAGGGGATCCGAATTAAGGATTTAGCTGAATATAACAGTATTCTTTCAACATATGAAGAATATGCGGAATGGTCCAACGGGAATATACACCCTACTGGACCTAAGGAATGACAGTAGCTTACATAAGGCTTCTGTCTTTTTGTTTTTTCTGGCAGATCAGAAAGGATAAGTTTTAAATTACTTTCCGTCTCTGACATCAAGGACTGGGCATTAGCTAAGTTTTACTTTGTTCGCTATTGTTCGTATTTAGACGTTTGTAGTAGAATAGTACAGAAAGCGTGAAGTCAGTGGGAGGTAACTGAATTGAGAATTATCGGCATAGACCCTGGGATTGCCATCGTAGGGTTTGGCATCATTGATAAGCAGGGGAATCGGTTAATTCCTAAACAATATGGATGTATTCGGACGGAGGCCCATACACCAGACCCGCTTCGTCTTAAGCAGGTTTACGATGCTACTACCTCTTTAATAAAGAAATATCAACCAAATGAAATGGGAATAGAGAAGCTATTTTTTAATCGGAATGTCACCACTGCCTTTTCAGTTGGTCAGGCTAGAGGTGTTATTATGCTTGCGGCTGAGGAAGCAGGGATTCCTGTATATGAATATACACCGTTACAGGTTAAACAAGCTGTAGTGGGGTATGGACAAGCAGAGAAGAAACAAATTCAAGAAATGGTGCGATTACTGTTGTCACTACCCGAAGTTCCAAAGCCTGATGATGTGGCGGATGCCCTTGGAGTCGCGATTACTCATGCAAATTCTTCACATATCCATAATATTATAAATGGTGGGAAAAAAGGATTATGATTGATTACATAGAAGGTATGGTTGAATATATTGAAGCAGATTCGTTGATTGTCGGGACGGTGCAAGGAGTAGGGTATCGCCTTTTCTGTCCCAATCCTTATGAGTGGCATGTATCAGAACAGACCCGTGTATTTACCCATCATCATGTTCGTGAGGATGCAATCTATTTATATGGCTTTAAGCAAAGGGAGCAACGCAATTTGTTTCGCAAGCTTCTTGATGTTTCAGGGATTGGTCCGAAGGGGGCTCTAGCGATTATTGCCTCTGCTGCTCCTATACAGATTGCTTCAGCTATTGCGCGTGAGGATGTAAACTTTCTTACGAAATTCCCTGGAATTGGGAAGAAAACAGCAGGTAGGCTTGTTCTAGACTTAAAGGATAAACTACGTGATTTTACGAAAGACAAGCCTATCTTAGCCTTGGAGCAAGAAGATAGTTTATTTGCGGGAAACTATGTGGAAGAGGATCATTCCTCTCATGGGGAAGCTGCGGAAGCATTGAAGGCTCTTGGTTATAGTGATCAGGAAGTAATGAAAGTCATGGCTAAGCTAGAAGATGAGAAAGCTACGACAGAACAATTAATTAAGAAGGCACTACAGCTCTTTTTATCGAAATAACCGGATAGGAGGCAAGCTATGGAGGAGGATCGAATCATTTCCGCTCAGATGAATGACGAAGACATGGGAATTGAATTCAGTTTACGTCCTAGATATTTAGCTGAATACATTGGCCAAAGCCAAGTGAAAGAGAATCTTAAAATCTACATTGAAGCGGCCAAGATGCGGAAAGAATCCTTGGATCATGTGCTCCTATACGGACCACCTGGACTCGGAAAAACAACGCTGTCCAATATTATTGCGAATGAATTAGGAGTAAATCTTCGTACTACGTCAGGGCCAGCAATAGAACGACCTGGGGACCTAGCAGCTATTCTCACAAATCTTCAGCATGGAGACGTACTGTTTATCGATGAAATTCATCGTTTAAATCGAAGTGTAGAAGAAGTACTTTATCCTGCGATGGAGGATTTTGCCTTAGATATTATTATTGGTAAAGGTCCAAGTGCGCGATCTGTTCGTTTAGATCTTCCTCCCTTTACCCTAATAGGAGCTACGACTAGAGCCGGATTATTGTCAGCTCCACTAAGAGATCGATTTGGAGTTGTTAGTAGATTAGAATATTATCAGGTAGAGGAATTAACCTTTATTGTTAGAAGGGCATCAGAACTACTCCAGGTGGCGATTGATGAAGATGCGGCACAGGAGATTGCTTTACGTTCTAGAGGGACACCAAGAATTGCTAATCGATTATTGAAGAGGGTTCGTGATTTTGCCCAGGTTAAGGGCAACGGGCAGATAACCGTAGTGTTAGCGCAGGAAGCTTTACAAAGAATTCAAGTGGATCGTTTAGGACTCGATCATATTGACCATAAACTTCTTCTAGGGATTATTCAGAAATTTCGTGGTGGGCCTGTTGGTGTGGATACGATTGCCGCCACAATTGGGGAAGAGTCACATACCATTGAAGATGTTTATGAACCATACTTATTACAGATCGGTTTTTTACAGCGAACGCCTAGAGGAAGAATGGTTACACCAAGTGCTTATCAGCACTTTCATTTGGAGGTGCCAGGTTCATGAACCCTGTGGCCAAGCTTCTTGTAATTGGCGGTATGATCATGATTATCATTGGGTTGCTTTGGCAATTTGGTGGGCGGTTTCTTCATCTGGGCCGATTACCAGGAGATATTGTTGTGGAAAAGGAGAATTTCCGTTTTTATTTTCCGGTGATGACAAGTATTATCCTTAGTGTCGTGCTATCCCTAGTGATGTATCTCCTACGCCTCTTTAAGTAAAATTTTTCGATACATAGTGGCTGACTGCAGGAGAGTATGGGGATTGCCAATAATTGCTACACTAAGAATAGAAGCAGTATGACTAGATAAAATTGAGGATGATTAAAAAGTGGATGTTAATTTATTTGATTTTGATTTGCCAGAAGAACTCATTGCCCAAACCCCATTGAAGGACAGAAGCGCATCGAAGCTTCTTGTTTTGCATAAGAATTCTGGGGAGACTGAGCATAGGTCCTTCAAGGACCTTCTTACCTTCTTAGAGGCAGGGGATGTTTTGGTTTTAAATGATACAAGGGTGATTCCCGCCAGATTATTTGGGGTGAAGCAGGATACGGGAGCTAAGGTAGAGCTTTTGCTGCTTAAACAACTTGAGAATAATACATGGGAAGTTCTGGTTAAACCAGGGAAAAGAGTGAAGCCTGGGAGTGTCCTTTCTTTTGGAGAAGGAAGGTTAATAGGAATCGTTGAAGCAACCACTGAGGTTGGTGGAAGGCTCATTCGATTTGAGTTTCAAGGAATCTTTAATGAAATTCTTGATGAATTAGGTAGGATGCCTTTGCCTCCGTATATACATGAGCAGCTAGAGGATGCAGAACGGTACCAAACGGTTTTTGCTAGGAATCCTGGGTCGGCTGCGGCACCTACTGCAGGTCTGCATTTTACAGAGGAATATTTAGAGCAAATTCGCAGGGCAGGAATTGAAATCGCTTATGTTACATTACATGTTGGTCTTGGTACTTTCCGTCCTGTACAAGTAGAGAACATATTCGAACATCACATGCATGCGGAGTACTATTCGGTAACAGCTGAGAATGCGGAGAAAATTAACCAGGCTAAAGCTAGAGGGAATCGTGTGTTAGCTGTGGGTACGACAGCTACGAGAACGCTTGAGACCATTGGCAAGGAAAATGAGGGGAAAATCATTCCTACATCCGGATGGACAGATATTTTCATCTACCCTGGATATTCCTTCACCGTTGTTGACGCTTTATTAACGAATTTCCACTTACCAAAATCAACATTGGTTATGCTAGTAAGTTCCTTAGCAGGTAGAGAGAGTATTCTACAAGCTTATAAGGAAGCTGTCGAGCAACAATACCGCTTTTTCAGCTTTGGAGATGCCATGCTTATTATTTGATTTGGTCCCAAAATGCCAGTCAAGTCAAACAGTTTTCCTAGGAAGGAAATTTATAGTATAATGTTTGAAAGAAAGAGTGGAGGAATTTTACTTTGGCAGTCAAATATGAGCTAATTAAAACATGCAAGCAGACAGGCGCTCGCCGGGGTAGATTACATACACCGCATGGTACGATTGAGACACCTATTTTCATGCCTGTGGGTACTTTAGCTACGGTGAAGGCTATGAGTCCTGAAGAGCTTAAGGAGATGGATGCTCAAATCATCTTAAGCAATACATACCATCTATTCTTACGACCTGGTCCAGATATTGTGGAAGAAGCTGGTGGCTTGCATAAGTTTATGAACTGGGATCGACCGATTCTAACAGATAGCGGTGGATTTCAGGTGTTTAGTCTGAGTAATTTACGAAGGATTGAAGAAGAAGGAGTTCACTTTAGATCTCATCTAAGTGGCGAGAAGCTATTTATTGGCCCAGAGGAAGCCATGGCAATCCAGAATTCCTTGGGATCCGATATTATGATGGCATTTGATGAGTGTGCGCCTTATCCTGCTGAATATGAATACGTGAAGAATTCATTAGAACGCACAACTCGCTGGCTAGAACGATGTATCAAGGCACATAAACGACTAGACAAGCAAGCCTTATTTGGAATTGTTCAGGGAGGGATGTACCGAGAACTCCGCGAACAGAGTGCCAAGGAATTAGTTGCATTTGATCTACCGGGCTATGCTGTAGGTGGATTAAGCGTAGGAGAACCAAAGGAGTTAATGGATGAGGTACTTGAATATACGGTTCCTCTTCTACCAACGAATAAGCCCCGATACTTGATGGGAGTTGGGTCACCCGATGCCCTCATTGATGGAGCCATTCGGGGAATTGATATGTTCGATTGTGTGCTTCCAACACGAATTGCACGGAATGGTACCTGTATGACAAGTCAGGGAAGATTGGTAATTCGAAATGCTAAATACAAACGAGATTTTACACCATTAGATCCTGCATGTGATTGTTATACCTGCCGTAATTATACACGAGCCTATATTCGACATCTCTTCCATGCAGATGAAATTTTTGGACCTCGATTAACATCCTACCATAACTTGCATTTCTTGCTAAGATTAATGGAGAAGGTTAGACAAGCTATTATGGATGATCGATTGATGGATTTTCGTAATGAGTTTTTTGCCCAATATGGACTTAGTAAAGAAAGATCATTTTAAGGAGGGGTTTTTACATGTTTGAACTAGCGGAAGGAGCAACTGCAGGAGGGGGATTTCTAGGATCTGTACTTCCTCTTGTGCTGATGTTTGCCATTTTTTATTTCTTGTTGATTCGTCCTCAGCAAAAGAAGCAGAAACAGCGTAATTCTATGCTTTCGGAATTAAAGAAAGGCGATAAGGTTGTGACCATTGGAGGGATTCATGGGACAATCGTAGAATTAAAAGAGGATACCGCGATCCTGAAGATTTCTGAAGCAACCAGAATTACCATAGAAAGAGGGGCTATTAACCAAGTAGCATCTTCGAACCCGAACCCTAGCGTAAGTAAAAAGGAAACGAAAGATAGCAAGGAAACAACAAGCGAAAATACGACTGAAACGGATAATGATAAATAGTGAATAGAATAAACGGAACCCGTAGGGTTCCGTTTATTTATTAGCCATATTCACACCGAAAATTCCACCAAAGGCACCAATAAGGAAGGAAAAAGTAAAGTAGACTAGAGCATTAAGTTTTGGGGTAATATCATAAGCAAGGAAACCAATCAGCACTAACAAGATGAAATAGCTTATACCTGTCAGCCCACCGAAATACCATCCTTTTTGCCCACCTTTTTTGCCAGCCAATAGCCCTCCGATAAATAGACTAATCCCATTGACTAGATAAGTGAAAATAGGCATCTTCATCTCTGTGATAGAACTGAATTGTAGGAAAAGAGAGGTAACAACAGAACCGAGCAGCATTAAAACTAGGGTTGCTACAATTCCTGTCAAAATAGGAGATGAGGACGCAACAACAGATTTCATAAGTGCATGACCTCCTTATTTTTTAGTGATATCTTGTACAATCTATGATAGGAGGCATTCGTTTATGACAAGTGATAAATAGACTGATTTCTTGCGATTGTATATAATGAAAGAATAATATAATTTAGTTACATATTAAGGAAATTCTGATTATTTATGACTATCTAGATGGAGGACAAGTATGGAAACATCTAATGTAATTCAAGTAGTTGAGCATGAGCTTTGGATGCTGACTACGGTATTTATTTTTGGAATTGTAGCAATGAAAATTTCGGAGAAATTTCGGATTCCAGATGTAGCACTTTTCATGATTGTTGGAATGCTCATTGGCCCTTCCGGGCTTCATTTGGTCTTAGAACCGGGAGATTCGTTATCGAATCAATTTATTATTATGTTAGGGTCGATCTTAATTCTCTTTGATGGAGGAAGAGGAATTGATGTCTCCATATTAAAGAAGGTATGGGTTACAATCACCCTTCTTGCTGTTCCCGGTGTTATTGTGACGGCTGTTGTAGTGGGCGTAGCAGCTCATTATGTATTTCATATCCCGTTGTTGTATGCATTTTTAATTGCTTCCATTATCGCCTCAACAGACCCGGCTACATTAATCCCTGTTTTTAAACAGGTAAAAATAAAAGAGAGTGTTCGGCAAACAGTAGAGAGTGAGTCTGCCTTCAATGATGCTACAGGTTCCATTCTCACCTTCACTGTACTCGGAATGATCATGTCCCATTCCGAGTTTTCACTAGGATCTGGTGTACGGGAATTTGTTGTTCAAGCAGGAGGAGGTTTACTTGTAGGAGCTTTGATTGGAGCTATTGGGTTACTTCTGAAGTCAAAGCATCCTCTAGGTTTTTTTCAAAGTCACGCACAATTAGTGGGAGCCTTAATGGCTATTGGTTCTTATCTATTTGCTTCATCTATTGGAGCTAGTGGGTTTATGGCGACTTTTACAGCAGGAGTTTTCTCTGGGAATCCCAAAATTTTTAAACTAGAAATCCATGAAAAGGCAACAGAGCATTTGCAATATTTCGGAGAAACCTTCAGCCTGATCATGAGAACGTTGATTTTTATGCTTTTAGGTACACAGGTTAATTTCACTGTCCTAATGAAATATGGATGGAAGGGCTTGCTATTGATCCTGATCTTCATGTTTATTGCCCGTCCACTTACCGTACTCATTTGTGCTTTACCTGATCGGTTAGCTAAATGGAGTTGGAAAGACATATTATTTATGTTTTGGGTTCGTGAAACGGGAGTCATACCTGCAGCTCTTTCAGGAATGATTGTTGCCACAGGGATTCAATATGGAGATATTATATCCTCCGTTACTTTCTTAGCTATTTTAATTACGATTTTAGTACAGGCTAGCACTACCGGGTTTGTGGCTAAGAAGCTTGGCCTTGTCTTGCAGGAGAAAAATCATTAAAAACAAATAGAAAAGCTGATTAACATTTGAAATGTGAACCCTGCTTGTCTATTATGAAGAGAGGACCCTAGTGGTCCTCTCTTCAATGTTTTCTTCGGGGGGAAATTTGATGATAAAAACATATTTCTATAACCATTCAGAACAACAAATGTACCATGATATGGACCTAAATCAAGTTGAGGATTTTTTAAAATCCCCAGAGGATTTATTATGGATAGATCTCTATGACATTGGAAATGAAGAATTACACTATATTGCTCAAATTTTTAATTTCCACCCGTTAGCGATTGAGGATTGTTTACATGTAAGCCCAAGAGCAAAGGTTGACGATTATGAGGATTATTACTTTTTCGTATTTCATTCCCTTCGATATAATGAAGAAAGTGATAATGAGATTACAACATTAGAGTTGAACGTTTTCCTAGGCCCTAACTACATTGTAACGATACATAAAAGCCCTATGCACACCATTGGGAAGATCGCGGCTTCGAGCCTTAAGAGCAAAGAGTATATGAATCGTGGGCCTGATTATTTGCTCTATAATATTGTAGATGGAATTACTGATGAGTATTTTCCTATTATGGATCGGATTAGCGTTCGTATTGATGAGCTTGAAGACGAAATTTATGATCATGAAGTAGAGGAAATTACGGAAGAGTTTTTAGCACTGAAACGAACGATCATACTCATTCGAAGAGTGATTCTACCCCAAAGGAGAATTTTTGCCAATTTGAATGGAAGGATGTCGTTTGATATCCGAGAAGAAAATATTCCATTCTATATCGATCTTGTTGATCACTTGGAGAGGATCGTTGATTCAACAGAGACATTCCGTGATCTAGTGAATGGTGCGATGGACACTTATTATTCCATAGTGAGTGCGAAGACAACTGAAATTATGCGGGTGTTGACGATTATCTCAACCATCATGATGCCATTAACCTTCATAACAGGATTTTTCGGAATGAACGTAGATCTTCCATACGAGCATCATGAATGGACCATTGGGATCATTAGCCTTTTCATGTTAATCATCACTACTACCATGTTGTATATATTTAAAAAACGGCGCTGGATGTAGTTGGAATACAAATTACACATAGAATAATCCCTTCTTGCCCAAAATAGAAACTAACCGCTAGGGTAGAAGGAGGATTCCAATGGAAGTGGTAATCCTACTATTGCGTACGCTTTTTTTTTATGGGTTAATCCTGTTAGTAACAAAAACATTCACAAAGAACCGTAAACTAACACTAACAGATTTATTGGTTGCTTTTATGGTTACAGAATTCTCTGTTCTAGCTATTTACCATCCTAGGCAGCCCTTAATAGTTAATTTTTTGCCAATTGTTCTAATACTTGCTTTGCATCTACTCATCATGGTTTTTTCACGAAGAAAAAGCATTCTGAAATCTTTTCCCGGGAAAGTAACGAAACCATTGAACGTACAATATGCAGATGTTGAAATGGGCTTAATGGACACGGCTGTTTCCTTACCTCCTGAGCAAAAGCTGCCTTTACCTCTTATTTTAGATGGAAAAGTTCTTGATACAAACTTGGAAAAGCTAGGAAAAACAAGGTTTTGGCTAAAAAATCAAGTTCAGAACCATGGGGTTCATCGTTTTAAAGAAGTAGCTTATTGCAGTATTGATCGGAATGGAAGAATCTTCTTAGATAAGAAAGATCGCTAACGCATCCGAAAAAATGGAGATAACCGCTTTCCGATTAAAGGGATCCTTTCTATATCTTGTTTACCTAACACCCTTAAGAGAAGCAAAAGAATAAGATAAAACAACAATGAACCAATGATGGATAGGATTAATCGATTAGATAAGTCCAATTCAGATGGAAGAAGATTTTGAAGGAGGGAGCCAAAACACCCCATAGCTAACATGGCCCCTCCTACTTTTATTACATCCCAGATCTCAAATGTGAAGCCAGTAATTTTTGCAATACTAAAGAAATGAAGGAGTGTGACAATGACTACACCGATACTAATGGCCATCGTCACCCCATAAAGACCAAAGATTGGTTGTGTCGCTAGTACATAGATTGCGATGGTTTTTAAAATCGCACCATAGATGGAATTCTTCATGGCTACTTGGGCGTGATCTAATCCTTGTAATGCCGCAGCTAATGGCCCTTGGAAATAAAGTAAAAGAAAAAATGGAACCATTTGCTTCATAAGCATCCCAACATGTGCTGAACCATAAATGACTGTTCCTAAAGACTCCGCGAATATAAATAGAATGACGGTAAAAGGTGCACCAATGACAAGTGCAATTCTTAGTGATTGATAGATTCGCCTATAAACCATTCGCCAATTTTTCTTCGCATGGGCCTCAGCTACTGCGGGGATTAAGGAAACGGAAAGTGAGTAGGTGAAAAATGTGGGAAATGTCATCAAGGGAATGGCCATTCCCTGTAATTCTCCATAAAAAGCAGTTGCCCCAGTTGTTGCCATTCCTACTAATGCTAGACTTTGGGCAACAATAATAGGCTCTGCCCAGAAGGTTAGGGAACCAATGAGGCGACCAGAGGTGACTGGAAGGGCAATCCGTAATAATCCCTTCCATGTATCCATTTGATTTTGAAAAGAAGAGAGGAAGTTGGATCGGTTCCAAACTCTTTTTTTCCATTTTGTTTTCCGAAACTGATATAATAAATTTAATGTGCCGCAGAACTCTCCAATGATGACTCCAACCATAGCTGCAGCCGCTGCATATTCGACTCCCTTAGGAAGAAAGTAATTAGCTAGAAATAGTACAGCAAATATTCGTACGAATTGCTCAATGACTTGTGAGCTTGCTGAAGGGATCATATTCTGTTTCCCTTGAAAGTAGCCTCGTAGGATAGAGGAAATAGCTACAATCGGTACAATCGGTGCAATCCCTATTAAGGCATAATAGGTCCTTGCATCTGTTAATAGATGCTTGGCGATAAGTGGCGCACAGATGATCATAGCCGTTGTAAAAATTAAACTTAGAATACTTACTAAAGCTAGAGCAATTTTTAGTATGGCCCTAATTTTTTGAGGCTGATTTTTTGCGTTTGCTTCCGCGACCATCTTGGAAATGGCAATAGGTAGTCCAAATTGAGTAAGGGTAATCACTAAGTAAAGGGTCGGAACAGCCATTTGATATAATCCCATTCCCTCTGCACCGATGATTCTAGAGAGAAAAATTCGATTAACAAACCCCAATAATTTAGTGATCAGGCCTGCCATAACCAATATAAGTGTACCCTTAAAGAAAGATTGTTTCGTCATCTTATAATACCCGCTTTCTTCATCTAGGAAAACTTAAAATGCACCATACCAAATACATATGCATGGACAATTCGGACATGACTTACTAAGGGAGAGAAATAGAAATGCATGCCAGCTTGTACACCTTAAAGCAGCAAGTGAAAATGGTTTGTGAAAGTAAAGCTGAGGAGTTTCATTTACTTGGATATGAACAGGTTAGTGCAGAAGAAATTTGGGAGTGTATTGTGAGTTCATACAAGAAGGAGGTTCCTGCTCTTCATCAAATCGTAGGTGATATTTATTCACTAAGAGTGACCAAATTTATGAATTGGTTAACCATGAGGATTTATCAAGGAGACTTTAATTAATTTGTCATTATTTATGAAATAATAACCAATAGCACAATGTGTGAATTGACATGCTTTTTTTTTGATGGCTATAATAGCAATATTGGATGAATAGACCCTTCGGGGAGATCTCTACTTGACAGACGACTATATTGCTATCAAGTGTAAATAAAAAGGAGGATATTTCAGGGCATGATTAAATGGAGCCGAATTGTTGCCTTTCTAGTTGTGGTCTTACTGACCTTCGGCCTCGTCGGTGCAACCAGCATGAATGTCGTCAAGGGTATTACTCTTGGCTTAGACTTGCGTGGTGGCTTTGAGATTTTATATGAAGTGAAGCCGATAAATGAAGGGCAAGAATTATCGAAAAATACGTTAACTGATACGGTAGCTGCTCTCAACAAACGTGTGAGTGTTATTGGGGTAGCTGAACCAGATATTTCAATAGAAGGTACGAACCGTATTCGTGTAAAATTAGCTGGGGTAACCAATCAGGAAGAAGCTAGACAGCTACTTGGTGAACCAGCTCGTCTCGCATTCCTCGATTCTAAAGGAAAAGAATTAATGACAGGCGATGACCTGGCAGCAGATGGTGCATCTGTTCAGTATGATGAGTTGAAACGACCTTATATTGCACTTAAACTAAAGGATGCCGAGAAATTCAGAAAGATTACTCAGGATTATTTACAACAGCCAATTAGTATTTCTCTAGACAAGAAGATTCTGACAAGTCCGGTTGTACAAAGTGTTATTCCGAATGGAGTAGCCTCAATTACTGGGAATTACACACTTGAGGAAGCTACTCAGCTATCTGGAATTCTTAATGCCGGGGCATTACCTGTACAGATGAAAGAAATCTACTCGAACAGTGTAGGGGCAAAGCTTGGGGCTGAATCCTTACACAAAGGAATTGTGGCAAGCTTTATTGGTGTAGCTTTAATCTTTGTGTTCATGTTTTTCTATTACAGATGGCCAGGTGTCATTGCGATTATAACCTTGGTTGCTTATATGTATCTACTTCTTCTTGTCCTGAAATGGATGCATGCAACCCTTACGTTACCGGGTATTGCAGCCTTCATTCTTACCGTTGGGATGGCGGTGGATGCCAACATTATTACGTATGAAAGAATTAAAGAGGAGCTTCGTACAGGAAAGACGTTGCTTTCTGCTGTCCGTGCCGGACAACGCCGCTCACTCGCTACCATCATTGATGCTCACTTGACTACCATTATAGCGGGAACGGTTATGTTCTATTTTGGGTCAAGCTCTATTCGTGGATTTGCGATTACACTGATTGTAGGGATTATCTTAACACTACTAACTGCAGTTGTAGGTACAAGAGTTCTTCTTGCCATTTGGGTCCGATCCAATGCGCTGCGTAAGCCTTGGTATTATGGCGTAAAGGAGAGTGACATCGGTGAGCTTTAATCCTCGTCAGATTGATTATGTAGGGAAAAGAAAACTCTTCTTTATTATTTCTGGAACGATTCAAGTATTAGGTCTAATTGCCCTACTTGTATTTGGGTTCAACCTAGGAGTTGACTTTCAAAGTGGTACAAGAGTAGATATCATGATTGGCAAGCCATTCCAAGAATCTCAGGTTATTGATGAACTAAAGAGTATTGGTCTAAATCCTGGGAGTATTGAGAGTGCTGGTAATAATGCAGAGAGAGCCGCAGTTCGCTTTACTGAGCCGTTAAATAAAGACCAAGTTGCCAAAATAAAAGAGAGTTTCTCTAAAACATATGGGGAGCAGGTAGATATTCAAGAAGCGACTGTTGACCCTATTGTTAGCCGTGAATTAGCGAAACAAGCTGTTTATGCGGTTGCTTTTGCGTCACTTGGGATAATTCTTTATGTAACGATCCGTTTCGAATATCGTTTTGCCATAGCAGGGATCATTGCCTTGCTCCATGATGCCTTTGGTGTTATTGCTGTTTTCTCATTACTACATCTAGAGGTTGATTTGCCATTTATTTCAGCCGTACTAACGATAGTCGGTTATTCGATTAATGATACCATCGTAACGTTCGATCGGATTCGAGAAAATTTAAAGCTTCATAAGGTAAAAACAAGGAAAGATCTTGAACATGTGGTTAATATAAGTATTCAAGAAACGATAACCAGGTCTATTAACACAGTTTTAACTGTACTTTTTGCAGCAGTTGCTCTATTCATTTTCGGAGGAACAGGAATTCATAATTTCTCATTGGCTCTTATCATTGGACTCGTCTTTGGGATGTATTCCTCAGTGTTCATTGCCAGCCAGATTTGGCTTGAATGGAAGGGCCGAGAATTTAGTAAGAAGCGTTCATCTACCGCTAATGAGGCTTCTTAGAAGAAAAAGATTATTTTCTTTCATCCTGCCAATATTTGTTGGCAGGATGTTTGTTTGATGATAGCCTCAATCTAGACCCTTCAGTATAATGGTACAAGGTAAGAGAGGGGAGAGCATCATGCTTCATCCTAAGAAAAGATGGCGATTGACTGGTGAAAATATGGAGACAACCGAGGCTCTAATGCAGCAATTGGGCATCGAATCCCTTACGGCTCGCCTAATAGATTCCACCACAAGCTTAAGATCTACCCTAAACCAACAGGATTTGTCTGATGATTGGATGATGGTAGATACTGTCTGTAACCTAGCTGAACTAAGTATGAAATCGATAGAAGAATATCAAAGGCATTGCCAGGCAAATCATAGCGATTCTGAACCGAAGCTCTTACTTCTAGGAGTAGAACTAACGGATTTCAGAGCAATTGGAGATCGTCATCAGCATCTTAAGCTGACGATTAAGCAGGATGAGTCTGTTATGGAGTGCATCGGATATGATATGGGGAATCTTCTGCAAGAAATGACGCCCTACTCTAAAGCAAATCTTGTTGCAGAGCCGATTATTCGTGAATGGAATGGGATTCGTAGGATTCAACTGCTCCTTCTAGATATGGAAATCCCAGAGATGCAGATCTTTGATTTCCGTGAAATGAAGGATAAATCTACAAAGCTATTAGCGATTGCTCATAGAGAATCGTTAATCTTGTGCTTTCGCAAAGAAAGTATTGCGGATTTAGTGGATTTAAATGTTGAAGCAGGGATTTACTTTGTCGGGGAAGAACCTTCTTATTCTGTTATTAGAAGCACGGCAGAAATGTATATGAGTGTTATTATCTATGATACTCCTTATTGTCTAGAACAGTTTAATTATGGTCTGTCTTTAATCCCTAAACCGGAATGTATATATTGTCTATTTGGATCGGAGTACACGGATCGGCTAGCTGTTATGCCTGGAAGAGATCAATTTAAATGGCTTTATGCCGTTTTCATGAAGTTAAGCAGGATTCCATATACAGGGTTAACACAATTAGCCAAATCACGCAATCTAAGTGAACAATCGATTCAATTCATGGTTGACGTCTTTCAAGAGCTAGGATTTATTTATGAAGAAGATCGAATGTATCATATTGTTGCTGCTCCTATACATAAGGATCTGCACGAATCGGTTCGTTTTCGTAGGAAAAAGACGGAGATAGAGCTTGAAACTGAAATTTTGTATTCTAGTTATGGAATCTTATGTAAAATCATAAAACAGGTAACACTATAAAAAAGGAGGAACATCACAAATGGATTTAAAATCTTTCATTCGAATTATTCCTGATTTCCCGAAAGAAGGAATCAGTTTTAAAGATATTACAACCTTACTTAAAGAAGGTGCAGCTTACCGTCAGGCGATTGAAGCGATGGCTGAATATGCTAGAGGTCTAAATGTTGATATTATAGCTGGTCCTGAAGCACGTGGCTTTGTCATTGGGGCACCACTTGCTTATGAACTTAAAGCAGGATTTGTTCCAGTTCGTAAATCAGGAAAGCTTCCTTACGAAGTGGTAACAGAAAGTTATGATTTAGAATATGGAAACGATCAGCTTGCTATGCATAAGGATGCGATTAAGCCAGGACAACGAGTGCTGATTGCCGATGATCTTCTTGCAACAGGAGGAACGATTTCTACTACTTCTAAGCTAGTTCGTCAGTTAGGTGGAGAAATAGTGGGTGCAGCTTTTCTTATAGAGCTTACCCACTTGAATGGACGGGAAAAGATTAAGGATATTGATGTCTTTTCACTACTGAAGTATTAAATTTTTGTTAAAGTAAAATAGTTATTACACTAGTCTTGCCACTTCCTCAATTTGTCGGCAGGACTATTGCTTTTTCTTTCGGTTAGCTTTACAATCCTAGTATTTTAAAAGATAATGAATAGAATGATACGCAAGACCTAGGGAATGAAAGGTGAATTGAATGAGCGTGGATACCTCTGCGATTGAACAAGCTGCTGAAGTTACATTTGCCAAAGCAAAAAAATATCTACCTGATAAGGACGTTCTGATGCTCCAGCGTGCTTATGAGCTCGCACGTACTGCGCACGAGGGACAAATCCGTAAATCAGGAGTACCTTATATTGTCCATCCTATTGCTGTGGCTGATATTCTTTCAAATATGCAAATGGATGCTGTTACCGTTGCTGCTGGCTTTTTACATGATGTGGTCGAAGACACGCCAGTTCCCCTAGAGGAAATTAAAAAGCAATTTGGTCAGGATGCTGCTCATTTGGTTGATGGAGTAACCAAGCTTGGACGGATTAAATATAAGTCGAAGGAAGAACAACAGGCAGAAAATCACAGAAAGATGTTTGTGGCGATGGCACAGGATATTCGTGTGATCTTAATTAAGCTTGCTGATCGTTTGCATAACATGCGAACGTTGAAACATCTTCCTGAAGAGAAGCAAAGAAGAATAGCGAATGAAACACTTGAGATCTTTGCTCCATTAGCACACCGCTTGGGGATTGCATCGATTAAGTGGGAGCTTGAAGATATTGCTTTGCGATATATTAATCCACAGCAGTATTATCGGATAGTTAATTTAATGCAAAAGAAGAGAACGGAACGCGAGAAATATATCGAACAGGTTATCGATGAGATTCGTAGCAAGCTTGCAGAATTGCAAATTTCCGCAGATATTTCCGGTCGTCCGAAGCATTTATATAGTATTTACCGTAAAATGATCAAACAGAATAAGGAATTCAATGAGATTTATGACTTACTGGCTGTACGAGTGATTGTCGATGATATTCGTGATTGCTATGCTGCATTAGGAATTATTCACACTCTTTGGAAGCCAATGCCAGGGCGATTTAAGGATTATATTGCTATGCCTAAGGCAAATATGTATCAATCTTTGCATACTACTGTGATTGGTCCGAATGGGGAGCCACTTGAGGTACAAATTCGCACCAAGGAAATGCATCGTACTGCTGAATTTGGTATTGCTGCCCACTGGGCTTACAAAGAAGGAAAAATATCAGAAATTGAACCCGTTGGGGATAAGTTAACTTGGTTCCGTGAAATCCTAGAAATGCAGAATGATGCGAAAGATGCTCAGGAATTCATGGAATCATTGAAGATGGATTTATTCTCAGATGTGGTGTTTGTATTTACTCCCAAAGGGGATGTTATAGAACTTCCGAATGGCTCAGTCCCTCTTGATTTTGCTTACCGGGTCCACTCTGAAGTAGGAAACCGTTGTATTGGAGCCAAGGTCAACAATAAGATTGTTCCATTAGACCATTCGTTAAAAACGGGTGATATTGTCGAGGTTCTGACTTCTAAGCATAGCTATGGGCCGAGCCGTGACTGGTTGAAAATTGCCAAATCATCGCAAGCAAGGAATAAAATCAAAGCCTGGTTTAAGAAAGAAAAACGTGATGAGAATGTTCTTAAGGGCCAAGATTCCGTTGAAAACGAAATCAAAAGACAAGGGTTTGACCCTAAGGAAGTACTAACTGCAGAAAATATTGCAGAGGCCGCAGGTAAGTACAACTTCCATGGAGAGGAAGATATGTACGCAGCTGTCGGCTATGGTGGAATTACAGCATCACAAATTGTGGGCAAGCTGACTGAAAGACTTCGCCGTATTCGTGATGAGAAAGCGATGCCTGAAATCAAGGGTGATTTTAAGCAGGATTTCTCGAAACGAAAAAGCCCTACCCAAGGGATCTCGGTTAAGGGTGTAGATAACTTACTTATTCGATTCTCAAGATGCTGCACACCCATACCAGGAGATAATATTGTAGGTTTTATTACAAGAGGGCGTGGAGTTTCTGTCCATCGTGAGAACTGCCCCAACATTCATAATGAGGATGAAAAGGATCGTTTTGTAGAAGTGGAATGGTCTGGCGATCTTGTTCAAGAATATAATGTGGATATTGAAGTTTCTGGACATGATCGCAGTGGTTTTCTTAATGAAGTACTTAATACGGTTTCGGATACGAAAACAAAAATTGTTGCCGTTACTGGTAAAACGGATAAAAATAAATTGGCTAAGATCCACATGACGATTGCCATTAATAATTTAAATCATTTGCATAGAGTGGTTGAACGATTGAAAAGAATTAAGGATGTTTACAGCGTACGTCGAATTTTGAATATTTAGCAAGGAGTTTTAAACGAATGAGGGTTGTTGTCCAAAGATCGAAGCAAGCACAAGTCATGGTTGAAGGGAAAATTACTGGGAAAATCGAATCTGGCCTTGTTCTTTTGGTAGGAATCACCCATGAGGACAATGAAAAAGATGTTTTGTTTTTGGCGGATAAAATCGTAAATTTACGAATTTTTGAAGATGATCAAGGAAAGATGAATCATTCCTTGCTTGATGTGGGTGGAAGTATTCTGTCTATATCCCAATTTACACTCTATGGTGATTGCTCCAAGGGCCGTAGACCGAATTTTATGGAGGCAGCTCGTCCAGATCAGGCACAGCCTCTATATGATTTTTTTAATGAAACACTTAAGAATTCTGGAGTGAATGTCCAAACAGGAGTCTTCGGGGCCATGATGGAGGTAAGCTTAACAAACGATGGTCCAGTTACACTTATTGTCGAGAGTCGAAAATAGCCAATACTTTTAAATCAAATATAAGAAGGACCCGCTACTGGGTCCTTCTTATATTTTAAGCCCTACCTTTGCAAAAAAAAAGCAGTGTATGGCCATACTAAATCATAATGCCATTGTGAAATGAGGATGTATATGAGACAAGGGTATAAAGAAGGACATTGCTCCCAGACAATGGTGGTTGGCATGACAGCTGATTTGCGAGATACAAGTATGGAGGAGCATTTCGAACAAATGCTGATTGCAACTACTATGCTGCCTGGTGAGGGAAGAAAATTGGTTCGGCAGATCGGAAGATAGGCTACTTAGATCATAGCTGTAGTTATACTTTTTGCACACTTTTGAACCCCTATCCCTTCTGTTCAGAAGTCGATATTCTTAGCAAAAGGGATAGATACGAGAAGAATTCATTATCTTTCACTAGCGGAAAGCAGATAGATGTGTTAAATTATACGGTGATTTTCCCGTATAAAAGGAGAAGCCTAGATGCAAATACAAGTAATAGGTGCTAAAGAAGCACATCAACGTTCTTTTGAACATATTATCAAGCTTTACTTTGAGGAGGTTATAGTATCGTTTACACCACCTCCCCAACCTGATTTGTTAATCAGCCTTGTACAGGACAGAGATGAAGCACGGATTACTGTCAAACTGACTGATCTAATAAATAATAGAGAATTACAGTCAGAAGTTGTTGTAGAAGATTCCTCCTCCTTAGTATCACCAGAGGAAAGAGGGAGGCTGCTAAAACGACTCTTAAGTCAGGCACTTCTTTATGTTCTAGAAGAATATACAGGAATGGTGCAGCCATGGGGAATTTTAACCGGTATTCGCCCTACAAAGCTTTATCATCAAAAATATAGACAAGGCTTTACCAGGCAAGAAATTCATCATCAGCTAAAAGAGGACTATCTCATCACCGATGAAAAAATATCATTAATGGAACAAATTGTTTCTCGCCAGCTGTCGGCTGTTCCTGATCTCTATCAACTGGCTAATGGTGTGAGTATTTATATTGGCATCCCTTTTTGCCCAACGAAGTGTGCCTATTGTACATTTCCTGCTTATGCTATCCAGGGTAGACAAGGTTCTGTTGAATCCTTCCTCGGGGGACTTCACTATGAGCTGCAGGCGATTGGGCGTTGGTTGAAGGAAAATAAAATTGAGATTACAACCATTTATTTTGGTGGAGGTACCCCAACAAGTATTACAGCTGAAGAGATGGACCATCTTTATGAAGAAATGTACCGATCCTTCCCGATGGATCAGGTAAGAGAGATCACCGTTGAGGCGGGTAGACCTGATACCATTACACCAGAAAAACTAGCTGTACTTAAAAAATGGAAGATAGACCGGATCAGTATAAATCCACAATCTTACACTCAGGCCACGTTGGATGCTATTGGGCGTCATCATACCGTAGAAGAAACCATTAGGAAATTCAGGCTTGCTAGAGAGATGGGGATGAATAATATTAATATGGACCTCATCATTGGCCTCCCTGGTGAGGGCACCCAAGAATTCCATCATACGCTTAAGCAAACGGAGTCCTTATTGCCAGAATCACTTACTGTCCATACTTTATCCTTTAAGCGAGCTTCCGAAATGACTCAAAATAAAGAAAAATACCGGGTTGCGGAGCGAATAGAGATCGTCCAAATGATGAAGCAAGCAGAGGAATGGACCCAAAAGAATGGGTATCATCCTTATTACTTATATCGACAGAAAAATATTCTTGGGAATCTGGAGAATGTCGGTTATTCTTTTCCTGATCAGGAAAGTATTTATAATATCATCATCATGGAAGAAATGCAGACCATTATTGGACTTGGTTGCGGAGCAGCAAGCAAGTGGGTTCATCCGATGACTGGAGAAATCACACGATTCGCGAACCCAAAGGAACCAAAGGTCTATAATGAAGGGTATGAGAGGTATACTTCTGCCAAAATTGATGCATTAAATCAATTATTTCTGGCACAATCTAACATGGCTTGACATGGAAGCTCTAAATCTGTAATATTAAAAACAATTGAATATGGAGATATCCATTGAAGGGAAAAGTAGTCAGATGTTTGATAAAACAAGAGAGGATATGCCGTGGCTGGAAGCATTCCATTATCTTATTTGATGAAGGACATCCCTGAGGACCACAGGTGAACACAATAAGTAGCCTGTAGCGTGTGAGCGTTATGCATAAAAGTGGGGATCAATAGATCCTTATTAGGGTGGCACCGCGGGTGATAATAATCTCTCGTCCCTGACATAATTGTCAGGGACGGGAGTTTTTTATTTATATTAGCTAGGAATGATGAGGAGGGCAAAGCGATGTCGATCAATATTCCACGCGGCACAGCAGATGTGCTGCCGGGAGAGGTCGAGCTATGGCAATATATCGAGAAGAGTGCACGAGATATATGCAAGCTCTATAATTACCGGGAGGTCCGTACACCGATATTCGAGCATACGGAATTGTTTCACCGGGGAGTAGGGGAAACGACTGATATTGTAGAGAAAGAAATGTACACCTTCCAAGACAAGGGAAATCGAAGTATTACCTTGCGTCCAGAAGGAACAGCAGCAGTTGTACGTTCTTATGTAGAAAATAAAATGTTTGGGGATCCCAATCAACCAACGAAGTTATTTTATATTGGCCCCATGTTTCGTTATGAAAGACCGCAAGCGGGAAGAATGAGACAGTTTACACAGTTTGGTATCGAAGCGATTGGAAGTAATGACCCAACGATTGATGCTGAGGTTATAGCCCTAGCTATGCGTTTATATCAGAATCTGGGTGTTACCAATCTTCGCTTGGAATTAAATAGTGTAGGATGTAAGGTTTGCCGTCCGATACACAGGGAGCACCTACTCCGTCATTTAGGAGAAAAGAAACATGAGCTGTGTGAAGACTGTCAGTCTCGTTATGAACGAAACCCTTTGCGGATACTAGATTGCAAAAATGAAAAATGCCGTAGCTTAACGAAGGATGCTCCTAATATTACAGAGCACCTATGTGATAGCTGTTCGCCACATTTTGAGGCTGTGAAAGGACACTTAGAGCAGCTTGGTATTGATTATGTGGTGAATCCAAGAATGGTTCGTGGGCTTGATTATTATACACAAACTGCTTTTGAAATTATGGCAGAAGGCTTCGGTGCTATTACGACAATTTGTGGGGGAGGTCGATATAACGGCCTTGTGGAGCAAATCGGTGGTAATGACATGCCAGGTATTGGATTTGCCATGAGTATTGAAAGAGTACTCTTGACATTGAAGAGTCAAAATATCGAGCTTCCTGTGAAAACAAACCTTGATTGCTTTCTTATTGCTATGGGGGAAGAGCCAGAGAAGTATTCTCTGCAAATTCTTGATCGTTTAAGAAGTGCTGGTTTGGCAGCTGATAAGGATTTTGTTGGTCGAAAGATGAAGGCCCAGTTTAAAGCTGCTGAAAGATATGGTGCTCGTTTTGTCTTGATTTTAGGTGAGGATGAATGGAACAAGCGCAGTATCGTTGTAAAGGATATGCTGCAGCGCGAACAAAAAGAGATACCACTTGATGAAGTGTATCAATGGATTAAATCAGAACTATAGGGAGGATGCGAAAATGAGTTTTCGTACACATCATTGCGGTAAAATTGGGAAAGAAAATATTGGTGAAGAAGTAACTTTAAGTGGATGGGTGCAAAAACGTCGCGATCTAGGAGGCGTTATTTTCGTAGATTTAAGAGATCGTAGTGGTCTTGTGCAAATCGTTCTTAATCCTGAATTCAACGAGAAAGCACATCTTATCGGAGATCGTATTCGTAGTGAATATGTGCTTACTGTGAAGGGCCAAGTTGTTCTAAGAAGTCCGGAAACCATTAACCCTAAGATGCAAACTGGGGAAGTTGAAATCCATATTACAGAAGTTGAAATCCTCAATGAGGCGAAAACTCCTCCTTTCTTGATTGAAGATCAAATCGAAGTCGATGAGAATGTTCGACTTAAATATCGTTATTTAGATTTACGCCGTCAATCGATGCAGAATTCTCTCATTCTACGTCACCGCACAACGAAGGCATTCCGTGATTTTCTGGATGACAAAGGCTTCCTAGAAATCGAAACACCAATGCTTACGAAGAGCACACCAGAGGGTGCAAGAGACTATTTGGTACCAAGCCGCGTACATCCAGGAGAATTCTTTGCACTTCCTCAATCTCCACAGATTTTTAAACAGCTACTCATGGTATCTGGATATGAGCGTTATTTCCAAGTGGTCCGTTGCTTCCGTGATGAGGATTTAAGGGCTGATCGCCAGCCTGAATTCACCCAGGTGGATATCGAAACCTCCTTCCTTACTATGGAAGAGTTGCTTGCTATGATGGAACAAATGGTTGCTCATGTTTGTGAACAGTCTATTGGGCTTAAGGTAGAATTGCCGATCCAACGTTTATCCTATCAGGAGGCAATGAGTCGTTTTGGTTCGGATAAACCTGATTTACGCTTCGGAATGGAATTGGTAGACGTTTCTGACCTTGTCGCAAACTGTGGCTTCAAAGTATTCGCAAGTGCGGTTGAACGAGGTGGCCAAGTAAAAGGAATTAATGTCAAGGGTTGCGGTCACTACTCCCGTAAGGATGTTGACGATCTCATGAAGTTTGCTTCTAAGTATGGTGCGAAAGGGCTTGCTTGGATTGCATTCAAAGATGGAGAAATCAAAGGACCGATCGGTAAGTTCTTCTCTGAAGAAGAAATCGCACAGTTTAAGGATCGTTTTGCAGTAGTAGAGGGAGATCTCATTCTATTCGTAGCAGATTCTCCTAAGGTTGTTGCCGATTCGCTTGGTGCCCTACGTTCTAAGTTCGGTAAAGATCTTGGCTTAATTGATCCGAATGTATTTAAGTTTGCTTGGGTTATGGACTTCCCATTGGTAGAATATGATGAGGATGCGAAGCGCTATGTAGCTCTTCACCACCCATTCACTATGCCAAGAGTAGAAGACCTACCATTATTTGATACAGATCCTAGCCAAATTCGTGCACAAGCTTATGACCTTGTTCTGAATGGATACGAAGTGGGTGGCGGTAGCATGAGGATCTATAAGCGTGAGATTCAAGAGAAAATGTTTAGAGCACTTGGCTTCAGTAAGGAAGAGGCACAGGAAAAATTCGGCTTCCTCCTCGACGCTTTCGAATATGGAACACCTCCACATGGTGGAATGGCATTGGGACTAGATCGTTTCGTCATGCTTCTTGCAGGGAGAACTAATCTTCGTGAAGTCATTGCCTTCCCTAAGACAGCAAGTGCAACAGATCCAATGACCGATGCTCCTGGTGAGGTTGAGGAGAAACAATTGAATGAGCTTCATATTCAGTTAAAATTACCAGAAGAGGTAAAAGCTTAAAGAAATTTGGGGGCAAATTCGCCCCCTTTTCTATTAGGCTTGTACAATAGTTGCAATCGTTTTCATTGTGAGCTAAAATAGAAATCAAGAAGAGTCCTAAGGTGTGCGTGATACCTAACGTTCTGAGCCCAACACTGATTTGATTTTCATTCCGGAGTTCTTCTGTGAATTGAATCGTATTATTATTCTACGAACAGGAAGCAGGAGACAGGATGCACCCGCAAGGGACTTGGTATTGCAAGGTTCAGAACCTTTGGCCAACACGGCATTATGGGACTCTTACTATTCCTTACGCATTTCGAAGGAAAATGACATGTCTATTTCCTCCCTATAGGGTGTATGAGGAAATGAACATGACATTTTCCTTTTCTTATGCTATAGTTACTTTCTGATTAAAGTGGAAATCATATAAGATAACTTTGTTTTTTTCTGAAAGGGGATTTTATACATATGCTTCATCAATTCTCACGAACTGAATTGGCTGTTGGTACTGCCGGATTGGAAGTTTTACGGAATAGTACTGTCATTGTCTTAGGAGTTGGTGGTGTTGGATCCTTTGCAGCAGAGGCATTAGCTCGGACCTCTGTAGGCACACTTATTCTTGTTGATCGCGATGTTGTTGATATAACAAATATTAACCGTCAGCTTCATGCTATGCTAGATACGATTGGACAGCAGAAGACCGAATTAATGAAAGAAAGAATTGCCAGAATCAACCCAAATTGTAAAGTTCACATCATGAATATGTTCTATAATGAAGAGACATCAGACCAATTGTTTTCACTAACTGATTCAGTAGACTATATAGTGGATGCTATTGATACGGTATCTGCCAAAATACATTTAGTAAAAGAATGCAGACGCAGAGGGATCCCTATTATATCAAGTATGGGAGCAGCAAACAAAACAGACCCTACACGATTTAAAGTAGCTGATCTGTTCCAAACATCTTATGATCCGATAGCGAAAGTCATGCGTCGGGAGCTTCGCAAAGAAGGAATTAAAAAAGGAGTAAAGGTTGTTTATTCCACTGAAATTCCTGTCAAACAAAAAGAAGAAGTGATGGATCAAGTGGTCCAAAATCCTGATTCTCCTATTAGAAAGGCTAAGATGCCACCAGCTAGTAATGCATTCTGCCCTTCGGTTGCCGGATTAATTATGGCAAGTGCCGTGGTAGATGGACTTCTAGAGAAGGGGAATATTGTTATAGATAGAGTCAGCCAGTAGTTTGGTAGAAAGGAAATAAGGTATGGATTTATTTTCTTACGATTATTCAGATTTGGGCGCACAGAAAACTAGTCATAATGGACAAGCATCCATCCGGCAGCCGTTGGCTGCTAGGATGCGTCCTGCTCACATTGATGAATTTGTTGGGCAAGAGCATATGGTAGGGCCAGGGAAGCTACTTCGGAGGGCAATAGAGGCAGATCAAATATCCTCTTTATTATTCTACGGTCCACCAGGCACGGGGAAGACAACTTTGGCAAGGGTTATTTCCGCCACAACGAATGCTTATTTTGCAGACCTGAATGCTGTAACAGCAGGGATCTCCGATATACGTAAGGTCATCGATGAAGCCAAAGAAAGATTTTCTTTATATCGTCAGAGAACGACTCTTTTTGTCGATGAAATTCACCGCTTTAATAAATCACAGCAGGATGCTCTTCTTCCTTATGTTGAGGATGGAACCATTATTTTAATTGGTGCAACCACAGAAAATCCCTATTTTGAAGTAAATTCCGCCCTTTTATCCCGTTCTCAGGTTTTTTCTCTAAAGCCTTTAACTTATGAACATATGCAACTCGTTTTACAGAGAGCCTTAACAGACAAAATGCGTGGGTATGGAGAGCTAGCTGTTAGCCTCACACAGGAAGCAGAAGAACATTTGATAGAATATGCAGCAGGTGATGCAAGGAAGCTTCTTAATGCCATAGAGCTAGCTGTCTCCACGACGATTCCTGATGAACAGAATCGAATCGTAATTAACTTAGAGGTCGCCCAGGAATCTATCCAGCGTCGTGCTGTCCGTTATGATAAGTCTGGAGACTACCATTATGATACGATCTCTGCTTTTATTAAATCGATTCGAGGTTCAGACCCTGATGCAGCTGTCCTTTGGATGGCTCAAATGCTAGATGCAGGGGAGGACCCTTTATTTATTGCACGAAGAATTATTATTGCAGCTTCTGAGGATATTGGCAACGCGGACCCAATGGCTCTACAGGTGGCTGTTTCTGCTTTTCAAGCTCTCCAATTCATTGGCATGCCCGAGGGAAGAATTATTCTAGGTCAAGCGGTGACCTATTGTGCTAGTGCTCCTAAAAGTAATGCTGCTTATAATGCTATAAATAATGCACTAGATTGGGTGAAGGAGCATGGATATGCATCTGTACCTAATCATCTAAGGGATGCTCATTATAAGGGGGCTGCTCGTCTAGGACATGGTCAAGCTTACTTATATCCCCATAATTATCCAATGAATTACATTGAGCAGACTTATTTACCAGAGGATGTGAGGGAGGCTTTCTATCTTCCAACAGCGAATGGTCACGAGCAGAACATACGTCAATATTTATTATCGATTGGTAAGGGCAAGCTAAAAGAAGGAGAGGCGTAGACCATGAAAATATCAACAAAAGGACGCTATGGCTTGACGATTATGATGGAGTTAGCAAATCGTTATGGGGAAGGGCCAATATCACTTAAAACGATTGCACAACGTCATGATTTATCAGAGCATTATTTAGAGCAGCTTGTGGCACCGCTACGAAATGCTGAGCTTGTCAAAAGTGTGAGAGGGGCGTATGGTGGATATATTCTTACCAAAAAGCCTGAAGAAATTACAGCTGGTGATATTATTCGTGTATTGGAAGGTCCTATAAGCCCTGTGGAGTTCGAGGAAGAAGAAGACCCAGCTAAGCGCGACCTCTGGCTCAGAATTAAAGATGCGATTTCAGATGTATTAGATTCTACTACCCTTAAATCCCTTATCTCATATGAGGATGATGGATTGACTAATTCTTATATGTTTTACATTTAGGTTGGTGATTAATTTGAAAGACATTTATTTTGACCATGCAGCAACGACTCCAGTCCATCCACAAGTGCTTGAGGAGATGAATCCTTTCTTTCAAAATGCTTTTGGTAACCCATCAAGTGTACACCGATTTGGTAGAGAGGTAAAAACAGCAATTGATTCAGCTCGTGATGCGATTGCATTAAGCCTTCATACTACCTCAAATCAAATCATTTTTACAAGTGGAGGAACCGAGGCAGATAATATGGTGTTATTTGGGATAGCACTAGCGAATCGGGACCGGGGAAACCATATTATCACCTCGAGTATTGAGCATCATGCAGTTCTCCATTCTTGTGAGTATTTAGAGAAAATGGGGTTTGAGGTTACTTATTTGCCAGTTGATCAAACAGGGAAGGTTTCTATAGAAGATGTGTTGCGTGCCTTGAAGGATTCGACGATCTTGATCAGTGTGATGTATGGCAATAATGAGGTTGGAACGATTCAACCAATTAATGAAATCGGTATGATAGCTAGAGAAGCAGGGGTTTACTTTCATACAGATGCTGTGCAGGCTTATGGTGTCCTTGAGTTGAATTTGTCTGAGCTTCCTGTAGATTTGCTTTCTTTATCCTCTCATAAGATCAATGGTCCAAAAGGAGTAGGCGCACTTTTCATGTCAAAAGGTGTTAAGGCCAACCCGCACTTATTAGGTGGTTCCCAGGAGAAAAAGCGAAGAGGCGGAACGGAGAATGTACCTGGTATCGTAGGATTTGGAAAAGCTGCAAAGCTTATGGTGAATACGCTTGAGGAACGAAGGCAAAAGTATTTTGAAATGAGGGAAGCTATGCTCTCGATCTGGAGGGATTCAGGGATTGAATTCACTATCAATGGTCATCCAACAGATTTTCTCCCGCACATCCTAAACGTCAGCTTTCTAGGGATTGATACCGAGGTGATGTTGATGAATATGGATATTGAAGGAATTTTCTGTTCTAGCGGAAGTGCCTGTACGGCGGGTTCTCTTGAACCCTCCCATGTACTTGTGGCGATGAACATTGAGCAAGAGAGGATTCATTCTGCTGTTCGCTTTAGTTTCGGCCTCTATAATGATGTGGATCAAGCGATTTATGTGGCAAATAAAGTGGTAGAAGTGGTTCGAAGATTATCATGATAAAAGGTAAGTGGAGATAATGAAAAAAGCAAAAAAAGATACTCGTGTTGTTGTAGGGATGTCTGGTGGTGTAGATTCCTCTGTTGCGGCCTTGTTACTCAAACAGCAGGGATACGACGTTATAGGTATTTTCATGAAAAACTGGGATGATACGGATGAATTTGGACATTGTACTGCTGATGAGGATTATGAGGATGTCCGCAGAGTCTGTGACCAGATTGGCATTCCTTACTATACGGTCAATTTTGAGAAGGAATACTGGGATCGGGTATTTACCTATTTCTTAGATGAATACAAACGAGGAAGAACACCAAACCCAGATGTGATGTGTAATAAAGAAATTAAATTTAAAGCCTTTCTTGATCGTGCCTTACAGCTTGGGGCTGATTATTTGGCAACAGGTCATTATGCACAGGTTGACTTCCATGATGGGGAATACCGACTCCTACGAGGGAAAGACAACAATAAAGACCAGACCTATTTCTTAAATCAACTTGGACAGCATCAATTATCGAAGGCCATGTTCCCGATTGGGCATATGGAGAAAAAGCGGGTCCGCGAACTCGCCCTTGAAGCAGGTCTTGCTACTGCGAAGAAAAAGGATAGTACAGGAATTTGTTTTATTGGTGAAAGAAATTTCAAGGGATTTTTAAGTCATTATTTACCCGCAACCCCTGGCGAGATGCGTACCTTCGAAGGTGAATATAAAGGCCGGCATGACGGGCTTATGTATTATACATTAGGTCAGCGCCATGGACTTGGGATTGGTGGAGCTGGAAATGGCGATCCTTGGTTTGTTGCAGGGAAGGATGTTGCTAACAATATTCTTTATGTTGCCCAAGGTGTGGACCATCCAGCTCTATGGTCGGATGGATTATGGGCTACAGATTTGCATTGGGTTAGTGATAAACAACCCGATAAGGAGTTTACATGTACAGCAAAATTTAGGTATCGCCAGCCTGATCAGCAGGTAACCGTTCATTTACTTGAAGGGGATTGTTGTAAGGTTGTATTCGATCAACCACAGAAAGCTATTACACCTGGACAAGCCGTTGTTTTCTATCAAGATGAGGCTTGCTTAGGCGGAGGAATTATTGATAAATCTTACAATAAATAGTCAATTCTTGGGAGACGGAGTATGGAAAATACAGCTTATACTTTAAATCAAGAAGGGTTACGGAAATTAGCCTTGGGTCAATTCTCTGAGGCATATGAAATGTTTGAACAAGCTGTTCATAATGATCCTAGCTTTGCAGAGTCCTATTGTAATATGGCCAATATGCTTGGTTCTATTGGGAAAAGTGAAGATGCATCTAGATTGTTTCAACGTACCATTGCCTTAGACCCAACCATGACAATCGCGTACTATGGTCTAGCAAATTCCTATTACAACCTTGGTCAATACAGTCAAGCTATTTTGTTTTATCAAACCGCTAAGCAAATGGGAATGGAGCATGAAGACTTGGAATATATGCTCGGGATGGCTCATTTTTCATTGAATCATTTAGAGGAAGCCCTTATCCATTTCGATCAAAGCTTGGCTCTTAGACCGAATGACGTGGATGTTCTCTTTTATAAAGGAATTGCCCTTGCGGGGTTGGGTCAGATGGAGAATGCTAAACAGATCCTTGAATTATTACTTCGATCGAAACCAGACCATATCGATGCCCATTATAATTTAGGAATTGCTCACTATTTAGAAGGGGATATCGAAACAGCAACAGGCTATTTTGAACGTGTTTTAGAATTAAATCCAGAACACCTCCTTGCTAAGAAGGCCCTTGAAGATATGTAAAAATTGTAGAACATAGTGTAAAGCCCTCCTCCATAAACTAAGTAAGCGGAAGGAGGGCTCTTCATCGTGCACAAAGCCAAGGAGGTAATTGGCTTACCTGTTCTTGACCTGAAGACAGGGCAAGAGCTAGGTGTTGTTCGTGACGTGATCTTTAATGAAGAGTGGCTATTCTCCGGTCTCTTCGTTGAAACGAAAAATCTGTTCCGAAGAGGACGTCACATCCCTTCCGATTCCATTCATTCGATCGGGGATGATTGTGTTACAGTCCCCGATCAAGAGGTGCTTCTTCCCATAGTGGATAACTTCGTATTGAATGGGATCAAAACAGGTCCGAAATCCATTGTAGGAAAACCACTTTATACTACGAATGGGAATTGCTTAGGACAGGTTGAAGATATTTATTTTGGGGAGGAATTGGGGGAAATTACCGGCTATGAAGTATCAGATGGGTTACTGTCTGATATTCTAAGAGGCCGCAAGTCCCTTCAATCGGTGGAGAGCTGTACAATTGGTGTGGATGCCGTGGTTATTAAGGAACCAAACAAAAGGGAGGAAATAACATGAAACTGATTTCGTGGGCTGTTGGTATTGGCCTCCTAGCGCTTGCCGTTGTTCGTTGGGCACTACCTAAACAACAGAAAAGCATTTGGCGAAAGGCTATGGGGTGGACAAGCGGGACGATTGTTCCAATGTCAGGTTATTTGATGAGATTTGGACGGAAAATGGTTCGTGGTATGGTTAAATAAACAGTTTATTGGCTGCCTCATGTTTATGGGGCGGCCTTATTTATGTAATGATACAATTTTACCTTTTAGGGAAAGATATTAAAAAAGGGTTAAGTACCCATTAACTCTTAGGGGGAGGACTATGGGACAGGACGTAAACCGACTACAACGCATACTTCTGAGGGTAGGAATCGTTTTTTGTATCATTAGTTCCACCTATATTTTTCTTCAACTATCTTCACTCTTCTCATGGATTGGTTTAATTAGTAAAACGGTTCTTACCCCCCTTATTTTATCCATAGTGATTGCTTATCTTCTCAATCCGATTGTTCGTTTATTAAATTCAAGAGGAGTTCCACGTGGAGTTGCGGTGGGGATTATATATTTTGGATCGATTCTTGTTTTTATGATCTTTCTAATCAAAGCCATTCCAGCTTTTATCACGCAAGCTCAAGATTTAACGGAACATATTCCACAATTCATTCATACTTCGCAAGCTTGGTTAGATAAATTTAATACTCATAAGTATCAACTCCCTGCTGGTATAAGAGTAGGAATTGAGCAGGCAATAGGAAATTTTCAAAAGCGAACATCACAAATGTTCACAGGTATGTTAGATGGAGCAGGTGATTTTTTACAAAAATTAATTGATTTATTAGTTATTCCATTTATTGTTTTTTACCTTTTAAAGGATATGAAGATGATTCAGAGAGGATTTTTATTTTTTGTTCCTGGTACCAAGAGAACAGATCTAGCTAAGCTATTGCATGAAATTGATGAGGCGTTAGAAAGTTATATTGGTGGACAATTAATCGTTTGTTTAATTGTCGGTATATTTGCCTATATTGGTTATTGGATCATTGACATGCCCTATGCGATTTTATTGGCTTTTGTGATTACAGTCACGAATATCATCCCGTATATTGGCCCCCTAATCGGGGCAGCTCCGTCTATACTTCTTGCTTTAACCGTTTCTTGGAAAATGACGTTACTTGTCCTCTTGATTAACCTTATTGTTCAGATCCTTGAAGGGAATGTCATCTCACCGATGATCATGGGCAAGCGCCTTCACATGCACCCGTTATTAATTATTATGGCCCTCCTTGTTGGAGGTGAGCTGGGTGGTCTACTGGGGTTAGTTTTTGCCGTACCGATTGTGGCTATTTTACGCGTTGTATTTCAACATATTACCCTACATTTGGTCAAACATTGACAAACGGTTTTTGGAAATTTTATAATGACAAAAGTAACTACATAGTTGATTGATGAAGGAATAAGTAAACCAATATACTTCTAACAGAGAGGCGACCCCTTGGCTGGAAGGGTACCACAAGAAGATCCTTGGTTGAAAGCTAATCCAGAGAGTAGGAGAACCCTGCCGGTTGACACCGTTAAAGTCCCTAAGGAGGCAATGGCAATTGAATTGCAACCAGGGTGGTACCGCGTGAGTAAACTCTCGTCCCTGTATTTGAGGGAGAGAGTTTTTTTAAGTTTTAAAAAAAAAACACATAAATAGCTGGGGATGCCCGGTTTATTTCTTAAATGGGAGGAATAAAGATGAAGAATCTTAAGTCTAATGAAATCAGACAAATGTTTTTGGATTTCTTTAAGTCCAAAGGGCACCGCATTGAACCAAGTGCACCTCTAGTTCCGCACGATGACCCTTCCTTGTTGTGGATTAACTGTGGAATGGCACCGCTTAAAAAATATTTTGATGGATCTGTCATTCCAGAAAATCCACGTATGGCCAATTCTCAGAAATCCCTTCGCACAAACGATATTGAGAATGTGGGGAAAACAGCAAGACATCATACCTTCTTCGAGATGCTTGGTAACTTTTCCATTGGGGATTACTTCAAGGAAGAATCGATCCTTTGGGCATGGGAGTTTCTAACTAGCCCACAATGGATTGGATTTGATCCAGAAAAATTATCTGTCACCATTCATCCGGAAGATGAGGAAGCCTTCGAGTTTTGGAATAAGAAGGTGGGGGTTCCTGAAGTACGTATTGTACGATTGGAAGGAAACTTCTGGGATATTGGGGAAGGTCCTTGTGGGCCAAATAGTGAAATTTTCTATGATCGTGGGGAACGTTTCGGAAACGATCCAAGTGACCCAGAGCTTTATCCAGGTGGAGAGAATGAGCGTTATTTAGAGATATGGAACTTGGTATTCTCACAATACAACCATAATACAGATGGCTCCTACACTCCACTGCCAAAGAAAAACATTGATACTGGAATGGGACTTGAACGGATGACCTCCGTTATTCAGGATGTAGAAAATAACTATGAAACGGATTTATTGTTCCCTATTATCGAAGCAACCTGTGAGATCAGTGGAGTAAAGTATGGCACTTCTCTTGAAACTGATGTTGCACTAAAGGTTATTGCTGACCATGCAAGAACGGTAGCCTTCTCGATTGGGGATGGGGCACTTCCATCCAATGAGGGGCGCGGTTATGTAATTCGTAGACTACTTCGAAGAGCTGTTCGGTACGGAAAGGTACTTGGAGTGGAGAAGCCATTCCTTTATCAATTAGTATCTGTTGTTGGTAATGTAATGGGTGACTTCTATTCAGAGATTGTTGACAAGAAGGAATTTATTGAGAAGGTAGTCCGTGCCGAGGAAGAACGATTCCACGAAACATTGAATGAAGGCTTAGCGATCCTTGAAGGAATGATCCTTGAGGCTAAACAGCAAGATCGCACACAGCTAACAGGTATAGAGGCATTCAAACTCTATGATACTTTTGGATTCCCGATTGATTTAACCGAAGATTATGCTCTTGAGAATGGACTTGGTATTGATCGAGAAGGTTTTGAGGTAGCTATGGAAGAACAGCGAGCTCGAGCTCGTGCAGCACGTCAAGATTTTGACAGTATGAAGGTTCAAGGCGGTATTCTTGGCGAAGTAACGGTTAAGAGTGAGTTTGTTGGTTATAATGAATGGATAACAAGCTCTCAAGTAGTAGCACTTGTCCTTAATGATCAACTAGTTGATTCCGTAACAGAAGGAAATGTATGTCAAATCATCTTAGATCGGACACCGTTCTATGCTGAGAGTGGTGGACAGGTCGCTGACAAGGGTATTATTACTTGCGGCCAAAACCAATTACGAGTTGATTCTGTTCAGAAAGGGCCGAATGGCCAACATGTGCAAACGGCTGAGGTCGTGCAAGGAACAATTAAAATTGGAGATACCGTGGAAGCGGTTGTTGATCGTTCTTCAAGAGCAGATATTAACAAAAATCATACAGCAACACATATTCTTCATAGAGCACTTAAGGATACTTTGGGTGAGCATGTCAATCAGGCAGGTTCGTTAGTAGCACCTGATCGCCTTCGTTTTGACTTCACACATATTAGCTCTATTAGCGCATCTGAGCTTGAAGTGATTGAGAGTATTGTGAATCAGAAGATTTGGGATAGTATCCAGGTAGTTATTTCCCAAAAGGGAATACAGGAAGCAAAAGCAATGGGAGCCATGGCACTCTTCGGAGAAAAATATGGGGACGTTGTTCGTGTGGTTCAAGTGGGTGAGTATAGCCTTGAGTTGTGCGGCGGATGCCACGTTAAGAACACAGCAGAAATCGGGCTCTTCAAGATTGTTAGTGAGGGTGGAATAGGAGCAGGTACTAGACGGATTGAAGCCGTTACAGGTCGTGCTGCTTACGAATATCTAAACGAACAATATCAGACCTTAAACCAAGTAGCAGGAGAATTGAAGTCTACACTCTCTGATGTTCCTAAGAAAGTGGATGCTCTTAAGAATCAAATTCGTGATTTAGAACGAATGAATGAAGGCTTGAAGGCTAAGCTTAGCCATGTTGAAGCGGGCAATCTAGAGGCACAGATTAAACAGGTAAAAGGAATCAATGTTCTTGCTGCACAGGTAAATGGTGTAGACATGGATAATCTACGTAATATGGTTGATGACTTGAAAAACAAGCTTGGTTCTGCGATTATCGTAATCGGTTCTGTTCAAGGAGATAAAGTTAACTTGACTGCAGGTGTAACGAAGGACTTGGTAGAGAAGGGTTATCAAGCAGGAAAGTTAATAAAAGAGGTAGCTTCCCGCTGTGGTGGCGGTGGAGGAGGGCGTCCGGATATGGCTCAAGCCGGAGGGAAAAATCCAGGACAATTGCCAGATGCACTTGCTTACGTTAGCCAGTGGGTAGATCAGCAGTAACCTCTGAGCTTCACCAAAGAGTGGGAAAATAAAGGATATTACCAATTTGTAGCGAAGTATGTATAAAAGTACTTCTTAAAGAGGTGTTGGATAATGAGTTCATTGGATAGAACCATGAAGTTCAATCTTAAGGTTGATGATACAAATATTCAGGCTAAGGATGCTTTTTTAACGGTTTATAGTGCATTAGAGGAGAAAGGCTACAACCCAATTAATCAGATTGTAGGTTATCTATTATCGGGAGATCCGGCATATATACCAAGGCATAATAATGCAAGAAGTATCATCCGTAAGCTAGAACGAGATGAGTTAATTGAAGAGCTTGTACGTTCCTATCTATCACAACACCGACCAATATAAGGTGGATTAAATGAGAATAATGGGTTTAGATTTAGGGGATAAGACTATAGGAGTTGCAGTAAGCGATGAGCTAGGTTGGACTGCCCAAGGAATTGAAACAATTCGCAGAGTTGATGATACAACAGATTTTGAACGCCTTTCTAAGCTAATCAAGGAATACAATGTAGAAGAAATCGTGGTTGGCCTCCCGAAGAACATGAACGGAACCATTGGCCCTCGGGGTGAAATAAGCCAGGCTTTTGCACAGAAATTAAGGGAGTCCTTTGGCCTTAAAGTTACGCTTTGGGATGAACGGTTGACTACCATGGCTGCAGAAAAGATGCTTGTTGCGGCTGATGTAAGCCGCAAAAAGCGGAAAAAAGTCATCGATAAAATGGCTGCAGTTATGATTCTACAAGGGTATATAGATTCCCTGAATAGGTAAGGAGGTCTAAACATGGAAGAATTAGAAGTAGGTGAAGTGATTACACTATCTGATGATGAAACAGGTGAGGAACGGGATTATCAGATAATGTATATCTTTGAAATTGAAGACCGCAGCTATCTATGTCTTGTCCCAGACGAACAGGAGGGACAAGAGGAAGTAGAAGTTCATTTCCTTCGTTATGGAGAAGATGGGATGCTCTATCCGATTGAAACAGAGGAAGAACAAGAAAATGTGATTGCAACATTTGATGCATTGGAAGCCGAGTTTGGAGAATAGGCGAATGTATAAAACAAAAGGCTATGTTTCGACATAGTCTTTTGTTTTGTTCATGAAAGGCTTAACACACCCACCCAATTTCGACAAAATATAGTATAATGGACTTTGTGTTCAAAATACTAAGGTCCTGTGTCATACTTGGGTATCCTAAGTTAGGAGGCATTCTATGAAAAAAAAATACAAGCTCCTACTCGTCTTATTGCTTCTAATTGGGGTCCTGGGAATAGGTGGGTATTCCTTTTATCATCAGGAATTGAAGCCCCCCCCAACGGGTGGTGAAATTGTTGTAGATATACCTAAAGGGAGTTCATTGAAAAAAATTGCGTCACTCCTTAAAGAGAATGATCTAATCCGAAATCGTGATATTTTCTTGATTCATGTGGGCAAACTGGGGATTGGAGGGAAGCTGCAGGCTGGGCAATATCAATTCACCCAGGGAGATTCCATTGATCGGATTTTAGACAGGATGGTTAAGGGTGAAATATATGATCCATCGATCCAGGTAACGATTCCTGAAGGCTATACAGTGAAACAAATAGCAGATTTACTTAGTGAAAAGGGTCTTGTCCAAAAGGACGAATTCTTGAAGGAAGTAAATGAGGGTAGCTTCGATTATGATTTTGTTAATCAAATTCCTAAGGATAAGAAGATTCCGTATCGATTAGAAGGGTATCTCTTTCCCAAAAAATATGAGTTTGACCCTGGGACAACAGCGCATGCAGTGATTGATCGCATGTTAAGTCAATTCAAGGAGGAAATGGATCCAGATTGGTTGCCCAGCATGCAAAAGGAAGGAATGTCTCTTCATGAGGCAGTAACGTTAGCTTCTATTGTGGAACGCGAGGTTGCGGTCGATAAGGAGAGACCTATGGTTGCGCAAGTTTACTTCAATCGTATCGGGAAGGATATTAATCTACAGGCTGATGCTACGGTTCAATATGCATTAGGCAAGACGAAAGATATTCTTAGTTTCAAGGATTTAGAGGTAGACAGCCCTTATAATACTTACAAAAACAAAGGCCTTCCTCCAGGGCCGATTGCTTCTCCAGGAAAGAAATCACTTGAAGCTGTTGTTAGCCCACAACCAAATAATTTTCTGTTCTATGTTACAAAGAAGGATGGTTCCGGAGAACATTATTTTTCGGAAACGTACCAAGAGCATCTGAACAAAATTGCGCTAAGTAAGAAGGAAAAGTGAGAAAAAAGCAACATCATAGGAGCTGCAAATGATTACGAATAACAAAATTAATGAATATATTGAAACCCTCATTCCAAAACGGGGAAGCTTGCTTGAGGAATTGGAGAAGGAAGCTCATGAAGAGAAAATCCCCATCATTCAACTACCAAGTATTCAATTGATTCGAACCCTATTAATGGCATATCAACCAAAGCGAATACTAGAAATTGGGACAGCCATTGGCTATTCTACAATATGGCTAGCCCAAGCAGCACCTACAGCTCATATTACAACCATGGAGATTGATTCGGAGAGGATCAACCGCGCTCTAATTAATTTAGAGAAGGCTGGTGTTCGGGACCGGGTTGAATTGGTTGAGGGAGATGCAGGTGTGGGGTTGCCACCTCATTATCGTTTTGATTGTCTGTTTCTTGATGCGGCGAAAGGCCAATATAAAGCCTATTTAGATCTGTACTTACCACATTTAGAACAGGGAGGAATTATCCTCTGTGACAATATTTTATTTCGTGGTTTAGTAGTAGAAGAGACTGTGGAGAATAAACGTTTAGCCCCGTTAGTTCGTAAGGTAAAGGAATTTAATCAATATCTCATGGATCATCCACAACTAGAAACAACCATTATTCCGATTGGGGACGGATTATCATTTTCAGTAAAGAGGGGGGAATAACCATGAATAAACCAGAACTTCTTGTAACGGTTGGAGATTTATCGCAAGTGGAACGAATGATTCATGCGGGTGCTGATGCCTTGACTCTGGGAGAGGAACGATTTGGTATGAGGCTTCCAGGTTACTTTACGATCGAAGAGATGAAGGAAGCTGTTCATTTGGCTCATACTAAAGGTGTGAAGGTGTATGCTGCTGTAACCTCTTTGTTACACAATGATATGCTGGATGGACTAGAGGAATATTTACTAAACCTTGCTGAAATAGGGGTTGATGCGATTGAATTCGCTGATCCAGCTGTATACATGACAGCTAAAGAGGTCATCCCACAGGTAGCCATGCATTGGAATGCAGAAATCATTGCTACTAGCGCCAAAACAGTGAATTACTGGGCTTCTAAGGGAATTAAACGGGCTGTCATAGCACGTGAACTGAATATGGATGAGATAACGGGAATTAAAGAGCAAGTAGATATTGAAATAGGCGTTCAGGTTCATGGGATTACATGCATTTTTCATTCGAAAAGGGAATTGGTTGGTTCTTATTTTGAACATATTGGGAAGGACCGGAACAGCGAACGCAAGGATCAAGAACGTAAGCTGCTCATGCGTGAAGAAAAAAGGGAAGAAAATTATCCCGTCTTCGAAGATAAGAATGGTACACATATTATGAGTAATGAAGATATCTGCATTTTGGAAAATTTGGATGAGTTAATGGATGCAAATATTAACAGTTTCCGCATTGATGGGCTGCTTAAATCAGCTGAATATAACGAAACGGTGGTAAAAGCTTATCGAAAAGCCGTTGATTTATACATGGATAATCCAAGTGAGTTCTATAATGAGGTAGATTCACTTCACTCTAAGATTGAAGAAAAACAAGATGCTAAGCGCCCATTGACAACAGGCTTTTATTTCAAAGAATTAGTTTTCTAAATGTGAGGTGAAAAAAATGGTAACCGAGACAAAGCAATTGAAGGAGAAGAAAGGACCCATAACGAAGAAACCGGAGATTTTGGCTCCTGCTGGTAACCTAGAAAAATTGAAAATTGCCATTCGTTATGGTGCGGATGCGATATACATCGGTGGACAGTTATTCAGTTTGCGTGCGAATGCCGATAATTTTAGTTATGAGGAAATGAAAGAGGGAGCAGATTTTGCTCATGCACATGGAGCAAAGATTTATGTTGCCGCAAATATTATTGCCCACAACGAGGATTTAGATGGAGTGATGGATTTCTTCGCTAAATTGTATGAGATTGGTATTGATGCCGTTATTGTGGCCGATCCAGCTCTCATTGAAAGCTGTAAAGAAGCAGCGCCAAATCTAGAAATCCACTTAAGCACGCAAGCTTCTACTTCTAACTGGAAATCCGTTAAATTCTGGAAAGAGGAAGGGATTGCCCGGGTTGTTCTAGCTAGAGAGGTTTCGTTTGATGAGATTCGTGAAATTAAGAAGCATGTAGATGTAGAGATTGAGCAATTCATTCATGGGGCTATGTGTCCTGCTTATTCTGGTCGTTGCGTACTCTCCAATCATATGACAGCGAGAGATTCCAATCGTGGTGGTTGCTGCCACTCTTGCCGCTGGAGCTATGATTTGTATGAGGATCCATTAGAATATGAGGATCCGAAATTCCTAAGTGAAGGAATGAATCCATTCAGCTTCAGTTCGAAGGATCTATCCATGATTCAATATGTTCCAGAAATCATCGAGCTTGGGATTGAATCTCTCAAAATTGAAGGAAGAATGAAAAGTGTCCACTACGTAGCAACGGTTGTGAACGCGTATCGACAGGCTATCGATGCTTATTGCGCTGACCCTGAGAACTATGTGTTAAAAGAAGAATGGGTGGAGGAAATCTACAAGGCTTCCCATAGAGAAACAACAACAGGATTCTTCTTTGGTAAACCAGATACGGAGGACCATCTATATGGGGAAGCGGAACCACTAGCAGAATATGATTTTGCTGGGCTTGTACTAGGCTATGATCCGGCAGAGAAGATCGCGACTATCCAGCAACGGAATCATTTCCGCACGAATCAACAGGTGGAATTCTTCGGCCCGGATGGTAAATTCTTCAGGCAAACTATTGGTGAAATGTGGGATGATAAGGGTAAGCCAATCGAGAAGGCGCCACATCCACTTATGCTAGTTCGGATGAAGGTTGAGGAGCCTCTTCGACCCTATGACATGATGAGAAAACAGAAATAATTGGACTAAAACACCCCCTTTTTAGGCAACACTGTTGCTAAGTCTGGGGGTGTTTTTATTGTCTAGTGAAGGTCGGCACTTTAATAAACGACGGATTTTTGGTTCTCTTCTTATCATTGCTCTTGTTTGGTTTGGTTTGATCGGTCGTTTGCTATGGATTCAAATTTTAGGAACTCGTCATTTCTCCAGCCATAATGTGGACTTAGTGGAGGATGCTGTAGCCCAACGTAAGCAAGAAGTCATCCTGCATACAGGTCGGGGGGATATCTTGGATCGGAAGGGTGAACCATTAACCGGTCGTGAAGTGACGGGTGTGGCTATTTTTCCACTTGTGAGAGGTATGATTGATCAACCAAAAGTAGAAAAGTTAGCCCAAATACTTGGACAAAATGATCAACAACTTCTGAAAATGATTCAAGATGTGAAGGAGCCAACCTTTATTCGAGATTCAACTGGGAAGATTATTTCTGTACAAGATGAGGATACGAATAAAATTGAAGCATTGAAACTTCCAGGAATTCTTCCTTTACCCATAACAGAGAGATACCAACCAGACGGAATCGCCACACAGTTAATTGGTTATATCAGTCAAAATCCAGAGTTAATTGAGAAGGATTATGGAGAGGAATTAAACACTGGTGAATTGACCAAAAAAAGTCTAGTTGGTGTATCAGGATTAGAAAGAAGCTTCCAACGTTTCTTACAAGGAGTAGGTCCTACGTCTGTTTCTTATTATGTAGATGGGAAAGGAAATCCACTTAATGGGCTGAAGCCGAGGCTTATTGAGCAAGAGAATCAATTCTACCCACTATCACTAGTGACCACGATCGATAAAGATTTACAGCGTAAAATTGAAAAATGGATGGATGAGTCTGGAATTGCTACAGGGGCTGTTGTTGTCATGGATACACAGACTAGAGAGGTTTTAGCCATGGCCAGCCACCCAGATTTTCATCCAGTCGATACGAAGGGAGATTCTCATGCATGGGTGAATCATGCAATCAAGCAAACGATACCGGGTTCCATATTTAAAACGGTTGTGGCTGCTGCTGTACTTGAAGAGGGATTGGTAAAACCTGATGATAAGTTCTTCTGTGAGGGGAAATATGGAAAGTATGGATTTAGCTGCTGGAAGGAAGGGGGGCATGGGGAAATCAGCTTTGCAGAGGCCTATGCCCAATCCTGCAATATTACATTTGCTAAGGCAGCATTGAAGCTTCCACCAGGGAAGATTGAAGAATATGCGAAGAAGCTAGGGCTTGCTCAACAGGTGGGTTGGGAGCAATCTCCGCTATTTAAGATTTCTACCTTCCATCAATTCTCAGGAGAGGATACAGGACAAATTTTTTCCCCGCAAACACCTAAGGAGGATGAAGGGGTAATCATTCAAACAGCCATTGGTCAACGGGATGTTCAGATGACACCCCTTCAAGCAGCTAATATGATGGCGACCGTTGCTGATGATGGAAATAAAAAAGAGGTTCGGGTGGTGAAGGAGATTCGGTATAAGACAGGAACAACCTTTCATACTTTTGAAGAAAAGTCAATTGAAGGTGAGGGAATCGATCGATCCACCGATCAACAGTTGAAAAAAATGATGGAGCTTGTTGTGAAGGATGGAACAGGCAAAGCCCTACAAGATGCAAAATGGAAGCTCGCCGGTAAATCTGGAACAGCACAAATTCAGGAAAATGGGGAAGAACGGAATAACCAGTGGTTCATAGGATATGGGCCTGCGGATAAACCAAGGTATGCAGTGGCTGTCGTGGATGAAAAGGAAAGCGTCACAAGCCCGAATCGAGTGATTCCGATATTTAAGCAAATTATGGATGAATTAGCTAGTCGTGCAAACGTAGAGGGAAATTAATATGTGCTTACTGAACATCTTTGCAGATAATGAAGATACCAAAAAATAAGTAAAAAGTACCAATTTTTACTAGGAATAAAGCCCTGAATCGAGTATGATTATTAGGAAAGAAGATTTAGTTAATGGTATGTTTCATTACTGCAAGGATGGAAATCATGAAAAAAAGAAAAGTAATCTTAGTTTAAATAAGATCCTATGGGTGCCATTGATGGTAATGATCCTGTTGGGTGTTATCTCTGTATTTTCATTTAACCATTATCAAGTTAAAGCACAGCCACAGATTGTGAATGGTATTTTAGATTTACGAGGTTGGGATTTACGGAGAGATGGTCCCATTATATTGGATGGAGAATGGTCCTTTTATTGGAACAGGCTTCTATCATTGGATGATTTAGAGGGGACAAATACCCTTGATTCAAACGGTTTTTATAAAGTGCCAAGTGCGTGGAATTCTTATCAGGTGGATAACCAAAAACTCCTTGGGCAGGGCTATGCGACATACCACCTGAAAGTACGGATGGGTGATCAACCGCAATCCCTAGCTATAAAGATTCCGACCGTATCGACAGCCTATACTGTCATGGTTGATCATAGGATCATTGCTACAGGCGGAGTAGTAGCTACGGATGCTAAACATGCTATCGGGGAATATAAACCCCAAGTGGTGAGTTTTCAACCATTTGGTACTGAATTTGATTTGATTGTCCAAGTATCGAATTATCTTTATAACCGAAGAGGAATGTGGCACCCATTTGAACTCGGCACCACGGAGCAGCTTACTATTTTATGTGAAAATGCTCTGGTAGAAGAAATGATTCTTCTTGGAAGCGCATTAATGATGGGATTGTATCACATCGGTATTTACCTGCAACGACGGAAGAATAAATCAGCTCTATATTTTGGAATTGGATGTTTGATTGAAGCAGCACGGCTTTTGGTGATTGAGGAGATGTTTATTTTAAACATAACCCTAAGTGTTAGTTTAAAATTTATTATCTTTGTAGAGTACATCACTTATTATGGCGGAATGGCTGTTTTCCTGCTATTTTTCTATGAACTTTATCCAGATCAATATTCAAAAAAGGTAGTGAAAACATTACTATCCTTATCCGGTTGCTTTATCCTGACCGTCATTTTTTCCCCAATAAGCTTCTATACTCGTATTGTAGGCTTCTATCATCTTCTT
>DATFAS010000009.1:0-13102 GCA_035254305.1 Bacillota bacterium | reverse complement strand
GTTCAGTATAAACAAACAATAGTAAAATAAGGAAATAGATTACTATAAAACCTATCGATAATCGCTTTAATTTCTTTTGTTTAACATCATCAATTTTACGATATCCATGAGAGTTAGGAGCATATTTTATACAGATTAATAGTGAAATAAAACAGGTTATGATAATGGCTGAGATACAAGTAATAACAGAAACCTCTGTTAAATATTTTTGTGATAAAAAACTACTTAATACAAACCAAGTACCTCCTGCCAGTAAGCAGCGAATATAGGTTGATAAATGGGCTCCACCTGATATCAAGCGTAAAGGAATGAAAGTAACTAAGGCAATTAGCATTTCATGGAAAATTCCCATGTATAAAGAAATCCCAAAAAATGTTCCTAATTTAATAAAACCAGTTAAAATCGTTTCGATTCCATAACGTAGCTTAGAGATACTGACATCACCATTACTATAATCATAGAGTGAAGCTGCTAATTTTTGAGATAATTGACTGATATTCATTCTTAACCCCTACTTTCCCTTATTCAGTTGGGATCAAAACATTAAATTTTGTAACTCCGGATTTCGATGTTACCTGTATTTCTCCATGATATTTTCTTACCAGATCTCGAACAATGGCTAGTCCATATCCTCTTGTACCTTTCGTTGAGAAACCTGGAATAAATATTTTTTCTAGATCTTCTTCTCTTATTTCGGGGCCGGTATTCTCAATTTCATACGTATAGAGATTTAAGATTTTATGTATTTTTACACTGACTTTTCGTTGTTCTTCTTCTAGTTGTAGAGTTGCTTCAAAGGCATTGTCTATCAAATTAGTAAGCAGACGAATCTGGTCAGTAGGTGTAATCTTATCGAAGGTTTCAATGGGATCTATTTCACATTTAAAATGGATTCCTTTTGCCTGTGCAATCATCCATTTTGAATGGATACTAATCGATAAGGTTTGATTTTTAATCGCTAAGGAAATATTCGTAAAATTAACCTCCTCTACGAAGGTATTAAGATATTGTATCGCTCGATCATATTCTTTTATTTGGAGATTCCCTTTTATAACTTGTAAGTGATTTGCTAGATCATGTCGGTGAGATCTCATGGAAAGAATGAGAGATTCCATTTGTTCAAGATAGGTCTTTTCAGTCATACTTAGGGATTGCTTGCTCTTCTCTAGTACTATTCGAAGAAGAATTGCGAAGAGAACAATATTCAGTAAAAGAATGATACACAAAAATACTGGAAAATGATATGGTCCAAAGAAGTCATTTTGGTTTATTTTAAAAGTTTCCATATAGAGATAAAGAGATAACAGCAACAATTGGCCTAGAAATAGAAGAAGAATATATACTCTATGTAACATGATATTGCTAAACCATTCATAATTTAAATGAATGTTATATCGATAGAATAAATAGGCAGCAATTGACATAGGGATGTACACGGCAAAACCAATTAGCAAGCGAATGAAAGGATGGTCTAGGATTTGTGCCAAATCAAGTAGGAAGATATGTGTTATAAGAAACATTCCTATATACTCAAAGACCCATAGCGAAAAAACAGCAATGAGAGTATAGCTTAGGGCATAAACAATAGAAGAACGGTGTCCTATCCATGTACTTATGAGAAATAATTGAATGTTGAGGAGTATTCTAAAACTCGCTGGTAGCTGTAAATCCCATACTGCATAGACTAAAGTTGAATACAATATGGCAGCTATTAATAATTTATTGATATTTTTTTTGCAAAAATGACCTCCAGTGAGTATAAAAGCAATTAAATTCATGACTAAGGATTCTGGTAGAAATTGGAACATATATATATACCAAGTGACCATGCAGCACCTCTTAAGTATAGATTATTACATAATTGTATATGTGTCGAATTTTCCGTAAGGGTTCTAAGTTGGAAAACCAACCATTCAAACCATATTTAGTACAAGTTACAACATAAAACACTCCATTCAGACACTAGAATTTTAAGGGTTCAACTAATAATTTTACACGATAAAACTCATTTTGACATTCTTAACTTAGGAATTCTGGCCTATTTTCTAATTGAATAGAATAGTTATCAAATAAAAAAGGTTGCATTTTTCCATATGCAACCTTTACCGGCCCATCCATCCCACTTCCAGGCAGAGGGCACTATCATATTTTTGAAGGTTATACGACTGTTAATGGAATGCATCCACATAACCACATGTATAGAGGAGCAACAGGAAACGAAACATACTAGAGCAGCAAATGATTAGGCAAATTATAGTTTAGTGGTTAGGAGTTTTACTCCCAGTCCAATAAAAATACATCCTGCTGTTATATTCATGATTTCACCAAAGTGTGGTTTCTGTAAAAATCTTTCTCGAAAAATTCCTGTAAAATATCCTAACAAGCCAAATATGATCGCTGTCAAAATAATAAAAATAAGGCCGAGAATGCACATTTGTAAAGGAACATTTGCAGATTGATAATTCACAAACTGAGGTAGAAAAGTAAGGAAAAAGATGGCTACTTTTGGGTTTAGAATATTCATGAATATGCCTCGTAGAAAAAGTCCTTTCGAATCGCTATTTTTTGGTGGGCTCATATCAATGGGCTCTTTTCTATGTTTTATCGCTTTATAAGCAATATAAAACAAATAAATGGCCCCGCAAGATTTGATCATCGTGAATGTTACCACTGATGTTTTAATAATAAGGGATAGACCAAGTGCTGCTGCTAGCGTGTGTACGATGTTTCCTAAACTTAACCCCATTGCCGTTGCAACTCCAGCTCTTCTTCCATTCGTCATTCCTTGAGTAACAGTGAAGATCAGGTCAGGTCCCGGGATGATAATCAGAATGATAGATGTACCCATAAAAAATAGTAATGTCGCTACATCAAACATTGAGAAACTCCTTTCAGGTTTAAACTCACAAATCAAATTATATTTATTGAAAATCTGTTCTTCATTTTAGTCATCTCTTATGATTAACATTACATTTCATTATATTGTAAACCTATTCTAATTAGGATCAATAGTCATTCAATAAGTAAATCGTTAAATAACAAAAAAAAGGAGCCGATTGACAATCGATCACTCCCCAACATCCTTTAGTTATACCTTACCTGCTTGAAGTTCAATTACCAATGACTCTCTTTTCTTATTCGTGTTCTTCTTATGCGTCCAGTAAAGCATGAGTCCAGTAAAGATCACTCCTCCAAAAAAATTCCCAATCAGTACCGGAATCTGGTTCCATAGCCACCAATCTATTATACTTACATGGGCACCCATCAATATTCCTGCAGGTATAACAAACATATTTACTACCGTGTGTTCAAATCCCTGTGCAAAGAAGGTTAATATAGGAAGCCACATAGCTGCAATCTTTCCTAAAGTAGATTGTGAAGTCATGGCCATAACGGCACCAAGTGTCACCATCCAGTTACAAAGAATAGCTTTTACAAATACCGTAATCATCCCATCCAAACCAAGACTTTTATATCCGATCGTCTTCGCTTCCGCGGTCTTTACAATCATTTGTACAACATCCTGATCATTATGATGACCAAGATAAGTGATCGCTACAAAATAAAGAATCGCATATACCAGACAGCCTATAATATGCCCTATCGACACCCAGAAAAAGTTAGATAGCATTTGTCGTATCCTTGTTTTCCTCTCCCAAACAGCCAGTGGAATCAAGCCGAAGCTTCCTGTAACGAGTTCAAGACCAAGTAAAATAATGATGACAAACCCGACAGGAAAAATGACAGCCCCAACGATTCCTAATTTTGTCTGAATAGCAGCTGTAAAAGCTAAGGTAGTTGCGTAAGCAAGGATTGCTCCTCCTAGAAATCCTCGAATCAAGAGATCTTTAATTGACAGATTTGCTTTGCTCACTCCAGCCTCAATCATATATTTTACAACTTGATCTGGTTTTACATACGCCAAGGTTGATCTCTCCTTCTCATCTATTTTGTTGTACCCATCAAAAGCTAAAAATTAGAATACCAATAACTTCTCTTCAACATCAATGGATATATCTCCATTCTTCTGATCTACTTCTACTCGATAGGTAGTGACACAACCTTCATCAGGACTTTGGACTAGACCATCATCTAAATTAATTTTCCAATCATGCAATGGACAATAGACGTGGTGATCACATACGATCCCTTCGGAAAGCTTCCCTGCCTTATGTGGACAACTATTTTCTATCGCCCGTATTTCTCCAGTGGAGAGCTTAAACAATGCAATTTCTAAGCTTCCAATATGAACCACTCTTGATCTTTTCTCTGTAATATCAGACATATTCGCAATGACAATTCGTTTCATCAATTTCTATCTCCTCCCTCTAATTTGTTTTATATCCAACTATTCAGCTGTACCAACAAGATTCAAATAAGATAGTGGTTCGAATGTTTTTCTCAATTCATTATTTTCAATAATTTCTTTCCAAGGGTCCTCCATCAAGCTAAGTACATTCTCGATTCGTTCCACCAGTGCCATACGATTTTCTTTTTGCTCCAGCTCTTTCTGGATGGTTTCAAGTCCAATCCGTTCTACCCATTTGGAAGTCCGTTCATTATAGTTTGCCGTTTCTCGATAATATTGGAAATAGGATTGTGTCCATTCCATAACCTCTTCTTCCGTTTTCACCTTCACTAGAAGGTCTGCTGTTCTCACGTCAGTACCACCATTACCTCCAACGTAAATCTCCCAACCTCCGTCGATGGCGACAACACCTAAGTCTTTAACAGTCGCTTCAGAACAGTTTCGCGGGCAACCCGATACAGCTAATTTGATCTTTGCCGGTGTATTCAGACGTTCTAATTTCTTTTCCAATTCAATACCCATCTTCATCGAATCCTGTGTGCCGAAACGGCACCAAGTGGAGCCTACACAGGTCTTTACCGTACGCAATGCTTTCCCATAAGCATAACCTGATGGCATATCAAGTTCTTCCCAGACCTTAGGAAGGTCTTCCTTTTTGACTCCAAACAAATCAATGCGTTGTCCTCCGGTAAACTTAACCATAGGGACATTATATTTTACAGCTACATCTGCTATTTTTTTCAAATCCCCCGGTGTAGTCACTCCTCCATAAATTCTTGGTACAACAGAATAGGTACCATCCTTTTGGATATTGGCGTGATTTCTTTCATTAACAAATCGAGATTCTCTCTCCTCTACATGCTCCTTAGGCCATACCATCCCTAGATAATAATTAAGGGCAGGTCGGCATTTCGAGCAACCTTCCGATTGACTCCATTCCAGCACATTCATAACTTCTTTTGTTGTGGTTAATTCCATTCGACGGATTGCGTCCACCACTTCACTGTGACTAAGGGATGTACATCCACAGATCCCTTCCTTTTCCGTTTGAACTCCTTCGGCACCTAAGACATATGTTAGTAAGTCTACCACCAGCGGTTTACAGCCACCACAGGAGCCTGATGCTTTGGTACAGGCTTTCACATCTTGAACACTTGTGCATCCTTTTTCCTTAATGGCTTGAATGATCGTTTCTTTCGTTACGCCATTACATCCGCAGATAATCTCATCCATAGGCATCGCAGCCACTCGATCAACTCCGGATTTCGCTGTTCCCGTACCTGCTGGAAGCAAGATCTCTCTCTCACGTCCCGAAACATCCTCCTGTTTTCGAATCATGGAGAATAGTTCAGAACCTTCCGTCGTATCCCCAAATAAGACCGAACCAATGATTTTTCCATTTTTCATGACAATTTTCTTATAGATCCCATCAAAATCATCCTGGACTCGAACGACTTTCGTGCCGGGTGCATCCATAAACTGCCCTGCTGAGAACACGTTGACTCCTGAAACCTTAAGCTTAGTAGCTAAAACAGAGCCTTGATATCCTTCTGTTTCCACACCAGCTAACCTTTTTGCGAGTACATTTCCTTGTTCGTATAGTGGTGCGACTAATCCATAAACCGTTCCACGATGTTCGGCACATTCCCCAACAGCATACACATGGGGATCACTCGTCTCCAAATAATCATTCACAACAATCCCGCGATTTACTTCGATTCCACAATCTTTTGCCAGTGCCACATTAGGTTTAATCCCTACGGCCATGACCACAAGATCTGCTTCAACTGTACTACCATCGGTAAATTCAAGCGATGTTACACGCTTTTTACCCAAGATAGCTTTTGTATTCTTTTCCAATAGAAATTTCATCCCTTGGTTTTCTAGCTCTTGCTGTAGCATGTGAGCAGCCGTTGGATCTAACTGCCTTTCCATCAAATGACTGAAAATATGCACAACGGATACATCCATATTAAGATTTAAAAGCCCTCTAGCGGCCTCTATCCCAAGCAAGCCTCCACCGATAACAATAGCCTTTTTATACTTTTTACTTGTCTCCACCATTGTTTGACAATCCTTAATATCACGGAAGGCGATAACACCTTCTTTATTTGCTCCAGGAAGCGGAAGCATAAAAGGAAGTGAACCAGTGGCTAGAATTAATTCATCGTATGACACGACCAGGCCGCTACTAGATCTGACCCACTTCTTAACCGGATCTATTTTATCTACTGTCTGACCTGAGTACAGAGTAATGTGATTTTCATTATACCAATCCCAATCATTTAAGATAATATCCTTCATATCTGCATCCCCGGCAAGCACAGAAGACAAAGAAATTCGATTATAATTCGGATGAAGCTCACTGCCAAAAATCGTAATTTCATATTTATCAGGAGCCAATTTTAAAATATCCTCTATACACCGAACACCTGCCATTCCATTTCCAACTAAAACAAGTTTTTTCTTAGCCATTTATTTCTCCTTTCCAATTATGGTGCTTTTTTGTCAGTATTCTTTATATGAACTATTATAATTTTCACTGAAGAGAGTGTATTGAATATTGTCAGATTTCCTAACCGACAAATTTTTAATGATATTCCCCTTAAAAAACACAAAAAGCAGCAAAAATTATTTTGCCGCTTATCTCGTCTATTGCCTCTCTCTAATTCTGTTATATCAGACTTAGCTTAGATTGTTCCTACCGGTCTCTTATCTTGTTCATTTTCGCAAATTTTGCTTATTTGATGGTTCATAAGAGCCCGACAGGACCTTATTTCGCCTCATCCACTCATTTTTTTAGTAATAGAGGCCTCTCAGTTCCTTATCTTGTTCATTTTCGCAAATTTTGCTTATTTGATGGTTCATAAGAGCCCGACAGGATCTTATTTTGCCTCATCCACTCATTTTTTTAGTAATAGCGGCCTCTCAGTTCCTTATCTCGTTCATTTTCGCAAATTTTGCTTTTTTGATGGTTCATAAGAGCCCAACAGGACCTTATTTTGCCTCATCCACTCATTTTCTTAGTAATAGTGGCCTCTCGGTTCCTTATCTTGTTCATTTTCGCTGATTTTGCTTATTTGATATCTAGGAGGTAGCCTATCCTATCCGCAAATAAAGAATGCTACTGGAAACAGTCCAGTAGCATTCTATCTTATTTATTACAATTAATTAATACCATCCACGATAATTCATTGCCTCAGCAAACTTACGTAGCCCAACCATGTATGCCGCGATTCGGGTAGATACTTTCCGATTCTTAGCTGTTTCTAAAATATTTTGTGTAGCCATAACCATCTTTTGCTCTAATCTTTCGTTAACCTCTTCTTCAGACCAGTACCATCCCTGGTTGTTCTGTACCCATTCGAAGTACGATACGGTCACACCACCTGCATTGGCCAAAACATCAGGAACGATCAATACCCCGCGATCTGTTAGAATATCATTCGCCTTAGGAGTCGTTGGACCATTAGCTGCTTCCACAATAATGGATGCCTGGATATCGTGTGCATTCACTTCTGTTATTTGATTTTCTAGTGCTGCAGGAATTAAGATATCACATGATCTAACTAGCAACTCTTCATTAGTTATGGTATTAGGGAAAATGGATGTAACCATTCCAAAGGAATCTCTTCTGTCCATTAAATCAGGGATATCAAGCCCTTCCTCATCATAAATGGCGCCCGCAGCATCACTAATTCCGACAACTTTAGCACCCATTTCATGCAAAATTAAAGCAACATTACTTCCCACATTTCCAAAGCCCTGTACGATAACACGAGATCCTGCTAGCGATTGGTTTCTTGTTTTTGCAGCGACGCGTGCTGCAATACATACACCAAGTGCAGTCGCTTTTTCACGTCCTGCTGACCCTCCCAATACAATCGGCTTACCAGTTATAAAGTTAGGAGAATCAAGCTCTCGGATTCGGCTATATTCATCATACATCCAAGCCATAATTTGAGAATTCGTATAAACATCAGGAGCAGGAATATCCTTAGCAGGCCCCACAACCTGACTAATCGCACGAACATATCCACGTGCTAAAGCTTCTTGTTCACGGAAGGACATCTGACGTGGATCACAAATAATTCCTCCCTTAGCACCGCCATATGGCAAATCGAAGATCCCACATTTAATACTCATCCAAATGGATAAAGCCTTGACCTCTTCTAAGCTTACATTTGGATGGAAGCGAATTCCACCTTTTGTCGGACCTACAGAATCATTATGCTGTGCACGATACCCCGTAAATACTTCAACCCGACCATCATCCATGCGCACAGGAATTCTAACTGTCATCACTCGAATAGGTTCCTTTAGGAGCTCGTATACTTCTTTAGGATAAGCTAATTTTGTTAATGCATCACAAACAATTTGCTGTGTATTTCCAAACACATCCTCCGATGCACCTGGTTTAGTAGCTCCGATTGTAAGTCGTTTATTCATTTCTGCCATATTTATTGACTCCCTCAATATTTTTTTATCTCGTTTATGCTAAAACGCTTTCTAAACATAGTATTGGAATCTTTTCACTAAATATTGTATACCCAGACTACAAAATCCTACATGATTCGATACAGATCCTACTGTAAATCACTTAAGTTCATCTCTTCCCAATCTTCTTATAAAAATGTTTATTTTAAACATAACTCTTTTCAAGAAATTCACCAAATTCACACTCCTGACAACATAAGCATTTCTTCCTTTTAAAACCATGCACGTCTAAGTAATGTGATTCCCTCATAAATTTGATTTTCATCTAGTCCAGCAAAGCCAAGTAGAACCATTGTATGTTTGATCGAAGCTGGATTTTCATAGTAGATGGATACAGGGTAAACCTTAACTCCCTCTTTCATGGCAGATTCAATAAGCTCCTTCTCGGACATCTTACTATTTGGCTCCAATAGGACATGCAAGCCTGTTTCAGCCCCGATCACACGTACTTGTTCTCCCATTATATTTTTTATTGCTGTTAGTAAAACGGCACACCTCTTTTTGTATATATTCCTTACCCTATTTAGATGTCGTTCCCAATGCCCATTCTCTATAAAAAGCTTAAGGGTATGCTGATGAAGTCTAGAAACCGTTTGCTTATATACGGTGAATTTCTCCTTATATTTTGCCAATAATACTGGAGGCAAAACTATATAACCCAAACGTATGGAGGGGATGAGTGATTTTGAAAAAGTCCCCATATAGATAACATTTCCATGACTATCCAGACCCTGTAGGGAAGGGATGGGTTTGCCTTGATATCGAAATTCTCCATCATAATCATCTTCGATAATAAACCCATTCTCTTGTCTAGCCCACTCAATCAGCTCCATTCGCCTAGATATAGGCATCACAGTTCCGAGTGGAAATTGATGGGAAGGGGTTACATAAGCAACTTTTGCTCCACTTTTTCTTAATTCAGTCATACTGATGCCTTTATCATCCAGAGGAATCGGCTTAATCTCTGCTCCATAATCCTTTAATACAAATCGAATTCGGTGAAAACCGGGTTCTTCTATAGCATAGGATGTTTGTCTGCCAATCATACAACATAGCAAACTAACTAAAAATTGTGTACCTGCCCCAATAATGATTTGCTCCGCTGAACATTGGACTCCTCTTGATTGATAAAGATATTCAGCAATAAATTGGCGTAAGGTAGCTTCCCCTTGAGGCTCCCCTATGAGCAAGAGATGACTTTGGTCTGAATACAGCATTTGCATGGTGATTTTACGCCATACTTCGTATGGAAAATGTTTCAGATCTATATCCCCGTGTTTAAAATCAAATCGGATCGTCGAAGGTTGTTTGTTATGCATATTACAACTCTCAACAATCGCATGCTCATCCTTGTGATTAATTAAGAATTGTTCATTTTTTAGCTCCACAACAAATAAGCCTTTTCTTGCCTCGGCTTGAATATAACCTTCTGCTATAAGCTGTTGATAGGCAGCGTCGACTGTATTTCGACTTATCTTTAAGTATTCTGCTAATTTTCTTTGGGAAGGTAACTTACTTAGAGGTAGTATTTTTCCACATTTTATTTCATTCCTCATATATTCATACAGTTGTATGTACAACGGCTCTTTACGACAACTATCTAGTGCAGGAGTAATTTCTAGTATAATGCTCACCCTCTAACTTATCTGGCTCTATAAAAAACGATAAAACTGGCACTTACTATGGTACCAACATCTTCTCTATACTAAGAATACAGTAAGTTCTGAAAAAAACATAGTAGAGTCAAAAAGGAAAGTGGTGAGGAATTTTGGATATCAAATCGATTGAGTTAAAAGGGCAACGTGCTAAGCTTGTACCGATGCATATCGATCATGTGGAAGGATTGTTTGAAGCAGGAGTAACAGCTAAGATCCTATAAATGGTGAAAGGGAGTGTGTTCTTACGCTCCCTTTCATATTCAGGACTCTATTAAACTACCTATATATTTGCTTGTCTGTCTTACCTTGCAAATGCACAAGGCGCATAATCACCGTTGCGGCTTCAGCTTTGGTGACTTCTTTATTTGGTTCAAACATTCCGTTTGTACCCTGGATCAAACCAAGGCGGAAAACAATGAATGCTGTCCCTTTATTTTCTATCCCATTTTCATCTTGAAAGGTGATTAGATCATCGTTAAGAAACTTTGCGAGTTTATCATACCTTAAAATACGTGTTAAGCTTACTGCCAGCTGTTCTCTTGTCAATGGTTGATCCAGAGATAGCTTCTTTTGCTCAGGGTCCAACCATTTTTGTTCATAGGCCCATTGCACAGCTTGATAGTAAGGGCTATCCTTGGAAACATCTCCAACATTCTTAGAACTTTCACCATAAAAATGCTCAAACTGAGGATTCACGGCTTTCGACATCATTTTGAGCCAATCTCCAGCAGTAATCGATTGATCTGGCCCTACTTTTCCTTGCTCATCCGTCGTTAACAATTGATGCTCAAGCATTGTCTTTAAATCATCATAAGCCCAATGACCTTTGATATCCTCAGGCTCCACAGCCTTCTCTTGCTCAGGTTTATTCGCCCACCCTGATGTCCAGGTTCCGTCAACTGCATTGATGGCATACCACGGGTTTAATCCCTTGGCAAATTCTTGCTGGTAAACCATCTTGATGGTTGGCTGTACATATCCTTGTGTTGTATTGAAACCGCCAAAACTACGATAGGTTAATTGTACAGATGTATCCTGCAAATATTTATTCGTAGCTTCTTCTTTAGAAATAGTTGGTTCCAATCCTTTGACCTTCTCTGCCAGGTTCTCCATCGGTGTATTATGAAATGATTGAATGGTTCCAGTTTGATCCAACGTCAGTGAAACTCCCTCACCAAAAACTGGAATACCTTCATAATAACGCTGGAATCGGAAGAGAAACTGATTATCAGGTGATTTAATCGGACTGTCATAATCGAAATTATTCCACTTCAGTTCAGATGCAGCATTTGGATACAATTCATTGATGATCTCCATTGCTTTTTTGGTTGCTTCCTCTTTCGTTATCCCTGCTTTATTCCCACCAGCATCAGAATCTACATATCCGAATGGGCGTGAGAAGTCTGCCTGATAGTCTAGAACTTGGCCTGTCACTGAGTCAACGAATGCATGAGTTTCACCCTGAGGGCCCATAAAACGATTAGTCGGGTCTCCCCAACTGAGATCCCATACCTTTCGTTCCCCATTTCCGTAAAAGTTATTTGACATGGATTTTCTAAGGAGCTCTCTTCCCTTAGGAATCGCAAAATGTTTTTCAATCACCTCTGCAGCCTGTTCTGCAGTGATCGAACCATCTTTACCTACGATTGGGCTAAATATCTTATCCGTTTTGGGAACCTCTTGGTATAGAGGTTCTGAAGGGATGGGATCTCCATTCTCAGCTAGGAATTCCCCCGTTTCCGCATCCATGGTACTATAGGTAGGCGCAAGCCCTTTCCATCCTAAGAACCAGGAAACATCTCTTCCTTGATAAATAGGAATATACAGTAGCTCTAAGTTCACTTTCTGCTTATATTTCTGATTGGCTTCCTCTACACTGATTTTAGGCTTGATCGTCGGATAATCCCCTAAAGGAGCTGCATTTGAACGGTTAAACTGGCAGACAGTTCCCTCTCCATCCAGTAAAATAGATGTTCTCTCACTTGAAATAGGAATCCCATTAACGGTTGGAATGAATTGAAAATGATACTGAACAGGCCCAAATAGCGGTTGATCACCCATATATATATCTTCGTCCTTCTTCCATTCACCATGAGTTGAAGAGGGTACTGCTTTTGCTAAAAAAGCCTTCGCCAATTCTAGCGCTTCTTTCTCCGAAATTTTTGGAGGATAATACGCTAAATCATCCTCGTTAAAGGGTGTATAGAGATTGGTGGATATCAAATCACCACTAATCGCATCAACCTCACTATTAAAACCGAAGCTACTGGTACCATCTTTTATTGCCCATTGGATATTCCATACCATTTGGTTAGGCGGTGGTGGATAAGTATGTGAATTTCCAAGCTCTATATTTTCCGCCTCTGCCTGATTTAAGAGTGGAAAGAGTTCTCTTAGTTTTGTGATCGCTTGCTCCTTACTGAACTTCACATTCTCAGAATTAGGCTTTAATTGCTTCTGTCCAGCAATAGTCACTGCATCCGTTTGTTCTACCATCTGGCTTGCTGAAATACTAGATTGCATCAAAGATAGACTCAGAACCGTCCCCATTAGGATTCTGCTCGTCCGACCCGAGGCTTTGTTTTGATTCAATATATTCATCCCCTTTTTTCGGTCCAACATCCATAATTTGATATGG
>DATFAS010000008.1:0-25597 GCA_035254305.1 Bacillota bacterium | reverse complement strand
GTAAGGATGGCCCTCCCACATGATATAAGGATTTCCTCCATGAGTAGATATCGTTTTTGGAATATGGACACCTTTTTTTATTAAATAGTTTTCAGCTTCTAAAATGAAAAGTTGACGCGACAACGGTTTGTATAACGTTTTTAAGATGAATTTGCCCTGATTGGTTTCAAGAGAAAGCACCCTTGTCTTCTCTGTGTCATGGATATAAGAATGTTTCCTGACGGTAAGCTGATATTTTTCTGCTGCTAGAGAAAGGAGTGATTTTTTCATTTAGAGATCTGCCGTTTGAAGTATAGTTTGTAATTGGTTACCATCGACCCAAATATCATCTGCACCCGTCCAATAATTCTCGCTATTTTTAAATCGATCCGGTCGCACTCCAGTTCCAAAAAATGGTCGGTATTCAAGCCCAGCAAAATCGCTAAGAAGCCAATAGGTGGTATCGACATAATGGGGAGAGAAAAATTCAATGACTTTTGTTTTTGGAGAGCAGAAGGTAAGGTTGGTTAGTCCAGCGCCATGTGGAGCAACAATCGCTTGTGCTGTTGAGAGGAGTCTGATCTGTTCAGAAACAGAAAGCTTTTCTAAGTGCACCTTTTGGAATCCAAGGGGTGATAAGATATTCATCACTTCCTCTTCGTTTAGAACCCTTCTCCAGGACGCATTCTGGCGACTAATATAAATGCGATTCAGTCCGTGTAAATCATGATTACAATACTTGCTGAATTCTTTACGTAAAAAATCTGCTGCCCATTTGGTTGTACATCCTGGGTGTGTGGGTACGACTAACGTTTTGGCTTGGATGTGCAAATCAGCTGTGCTTCTAATGATTTTTTCTTTTGGGATACCTAGCATTTGCAAGGTCTCTTCTTGGTAGGGTAAACCGGTCGAATTAACGACAAATTTATCGATTTCTAAGCCCCTCTTGCGCACTAAATCGACTCTAGGCAATATATCATACAACCAGTGATAATAACAATGACTACCTGGACAGGAAAGCACAGCAACCGTTTCGTCTAAATAAGTGCAGAGAGGAAGCTTTTCTCTTTTTAATAGAGAGTGCTCGGATGGAGAGCCTACCCATTCGATGGAGGCGTCCCATATTAGCTTGTTGTCTGGGGAAATCACCCCACCTAACTCACCACAAACTCGTCCATTCGGCATCACTGTTAAAAAGGCGGGTGGTGTCGACCAGAAATGATGATATTTTGCAAGTGAGGTGTTTTTAAGCTCCTCAGAAAAATAGGCACCTGGATAGTATTGTTTACATGACACGTTGAGGGAGCAGCTATTGGCCTCCCGGGCCCAATCAACCATGGATAAAACAAGCTCACTTGGAGGATTAAATTCGATTTGAGGATTACTCATGAAATGACAACTCTCCTTACATAAGAATGGATATAACCCTTATAGCTTATGTGAAAGGAAAGGGAATGTAACGAGATCTTCTGTTATTGAAAAGGAAAAAGGGCAATAAAACCGATTTGCAAAGCTTCGCTAGAAGCTTTTTTCCATTTTTTAGTGACAATGCCGTTCCGCACCAATCCCCCTTTTAATATCATACTTGAGAGAATATTATACGAGGGAGTATCAGTATGAGAATTCTGTTTCTAGACAGTAATGAAGTATTTACCCATCTCTTACCTAATGGATTTCGGGAAGCTGGGCATACCGTCATGGTTTCAGGTGTACTTACAGAGGAAAAAATCCCATCACTAATCGAACAGTTTAAGCCTGATATAATTTTTTCACAAGGGTGGGGGCCTGAGCAGACAGTAGAAAAACAGATTTGGATGAGACAGTATATAAAGAAAACGTGGATTCCACATATTTACTGGTCTGTAGAGGATCCACGATATACGGAGACATTTGTATTACCATTAATTTATCGGGTAAAACCTGACTTTGTTTTTACGATTTGTCCTTCGGCCGTAGATTATTTTAAAAGCTTAGGTATTCGTGCTGCACGTTTAGAGTTTGGCTATGAGCCAACTATAAATGGGCGAGTAGCTAAGGATGAACAGTATCAATCAGATATCGCACTCGTTGCGAATGCTTATTCGTGGGATATGGATAATCAGGATCATGATTACAAAACGAGATTGCAGTATCTCGATGTCCTTATTCGCCCCCTCGTTAAGAATAATAGGCGTATTGACATATGGGGGAGAGGCTGGGAATTTATCGCCCCTTATTTGGGTTACGCCATACCTAGAGATTGGCTTCGCGGATATGTAACTTATAAGGATGTTAATAAGGTGTATAGTTCAGCTAAAATTGTCATTGGAGTTCAAAGCTATGAAACACAGGTTACTCAAAGAATCTATGAAATTTTGGGTTCGGGGGCTTTTTTACTAACGAATGATACTCCTGAAGTCAGACGAATTTTCACACCGGGGAAGGATCTTGTAGTTTCCTCCTCCTATGAAGATACCTTGAAATTAGTTGATCAATATTTGAATGATGAGGGAAGTCGTAAAAAAATATGTTCACAGGGTGAGCAGACTGTCAGTCAATACAGCTATAAACATCGTGCAGAACATGTTTTAGATGTATTACGACAAGAGGGATTTATTAGGTAGTCATAGGCTAATTCCCAAATCAATAGTTGAATGAGAATAAAAAGCAAATGAAAATTGGAAGGGTTCTGGGAGGCTAGGGCTATGGCAAAAATTAATATTGGAGTAATTGGAACAGGGAGGATTACTAGAAAGGCACACTTACCCGCTTTACAAAGCTTAGGTGAAGAGGTGAATGTGCTAGCCCTTGCAGACATTAAAGGAACGCAGGAATTATCCAAAGAACTGAAGATTAGGTATGTCTTTGAGGATTACACACAATTACTAAAGCTTAATGAAATCGATGCAGTTGTTATTTCTGTACCTAATTATTTACATTGCAAAATAACGGTGGATGCTCTAGAGGCTGGGAAGCATGTTCTTTGTGAAAAGCCACTAACGATCAATGAACAAGAGGCGCTTGAAATTGCAAAGGCCCAGCAAAGGACGGGTAAGCAATTAATGATTGCCTTCAATAACCGGTTTCGTAAAGATGTACAGTTGATTAAAAAGTACCATGAAGCAGGGGAATTGGGAGAAATATATTATGTAAAATGCGCTTGGATGAGGAGAGCCGGTATTCCAGGATGGGGAGGATGGTTTACAGATATAGCTAAATCTGGAGGGGGCGCTTTGATCGATCTTGGTGTCCATATGCTTGATCTTGCTCTCTATATTATGGGTTATCCTCATCCCGTTTCTGTTACGGGCTCTACCTACAATATCTATGGGGAAATTGAGAAGGGGCAATCTCGGGTAAGGGCAATTGAAAATCTACAGGGCCATTTTAATGTTGAGGACACTGGGCTTGCTTTTATAAAATTTGATAATGGTTCTACTTTAATCCTAGAGACAAGTTGGGCCTCTAATATTGAACAAGATCATTTCTCGATTTCATTTCTTGGGAGTAAAGGCGGTGCAGTGCTTGAGAATAATAGGCTTGCAATCTGTAAGGAAGCATTTGGGGTACAGCATAATATATTGCCACTAATTACTGTTGACGAGAGCCAAGTGAGAATGGATCTGTGGAAACATTTCCTGCAAAGGATTAGAACGCAAGAAACGAATGCACCTTCAATAAATGAAGGTGTGATATTAAGTAGAATTATGGATGCTATTTATCAATCCGCACGTACAGGGCAACAAGTCAACGTTTAAGCGAGGTGAGTTCACTGTGGAATACTATATTCACCCTCATGCATTGGTGGAGTCCAAAAATATAGGGAGAGATACAAGAATATGGGCTTTTACGCACATTCTTGCGGGTGCTATGATTGGGGAAAATTGTAATATTTGTGATCATACGTTTATTGAGAATGATGTTGTCATTGGGAAGAATGTGACGATCAAATCCGGTGTCTACATTTGGGATCGGGTAAGTATTCAAGATAATGTTTTTATTGGCCCGAATGTTACTTTTACGAATGATGTAAGACCGCGATCAAAAAAGTATCCTGATTCATACGAAGCAACGATTGTAGAAAATGGTGCTTCTATTGGAGCGAATTCCACTATTGTTGCAGGAGTGACAATCGGCAGATTTGCAATGGTTGGTGCTGGTTCCGTTGTAACGAAGACTATCCCTAAGAATACCTTATGGTATGGTAATCCAGCCACCTTTAGAGGCTATATTTGTAACTGTGGGGCGAGCTTGGATGGCCATCTATACTGTAATGACTGTAATAAATTGTATAAACTTCTTCATGAAATAATTGAGGAAGCATAAATGGAAGTCATGGACAAAAAATTTAAGGAGTTAAGACGATTATGATTTCCTTTTTAGACGTTAAAGCCATTAATGCAAAATATCGTGATGAGATCCTGTCATCTGTACAGAAGGTGATCGACAGTGGTTCGTATATTCTTGGGAATCAACTGCATGCCTTTGAACATGAATTTGCCTCCTTCTGCGGTGTTAAACATTGTATTGGAGTAGGAAATGGGCTAGAGGCATTGAAAATAATCATTCGTGCCTATGGGATTGGATCTGGGGATGAAATCCTAGTACCAGCTAATACGTTTATTGCCTCGATCTTAGCAATCTCAGAGAATGGTGCTACTCCCGTTCTAGTTGAGCCAGAACTTATTTCATATAATCTAAACCCTGATCGTTTGGAGGAAAAAATCACCCCAAGAACTAAGGCGATTATGGTTGTTCATTTGTATGGGCAATGCGCTGAGATGGATCGTATCTATCAGATTGCTAATAACCATGGTCTAAAGGTGATTGAGGATGCAGCGCAGGCTCATGGGGCGAAATATAAAGGGAAAAGAACGGGAAATCTTGGAGATGCTGCCGGATTTAGCTTTTATCCAGGCAAAAATTTGGGTGCTCTAGGAGATGGGGGTGCTATTACCACAAATGATGATGCCCTAGCTGAGAGGATTAGGATCTTACGGAATTATGGGTCCGTGAAAAAATATGAAAATGTATTAAAAGGATTTAATAGTCGATTAGATGAAATTCAAGCAACTGTTCTTCGGGTGAAACTAACGTATCTAGATACGGATAATCAGCGAAGAAAAGAAATTGCGGCCTATTACTCAAAAAATATTCAAAATGAAAAAATTGAACTACCTCGTGTAATCCATTCTGATGCGGATGGCCATGTGTGGCATTTGTATGTTATTCGTTCTAAGGATCGAGATTCACTGCAAAAATACCTATTGCAACAGGATATCCAGACACTCATCCACTATCCGATCCCTCCACATAAGCAGTTGGCCTACAGTGAATGGAACGCATCCTCTCTCCCCATTACAGAAAAAATTCACCGCGAAGTGTTGAGCCTTCCTATCAGTCCTGTTCTAACAGATATAGAAGTAGAGAAAATCGTTCAAGTCATTAATCAGTATCCGCTATAGGAAACGATGAAAAAGAGGGCTTCCTAAGGTTATTACTTTCCCTTGAGGGTGCCCTCATGATTCATTTTAATGAGTTAGTCCTTGCCACATCGTCGTAACAAATTGGTTGACAGAAAATTGTTTCGCTAAGTCACTAGAGAGATATTGTTCAATGGCTTGTAGATATCCGTCATAGGTTTCTTCACTCATATTCGTAATATATTGGAAAAGATCATCATAGGAAGAAAATAGTCGTCGATCTATGAAACATTGGGGTGGGATATATTGGGTTATATTATTGGCTCCAAGGTAAATAGGGACACAGCTTGCATTGAAACAATCAAAGATTTTCTCTGTAATATAACCAGCAACATCCCTAGCATTTTCATAACAGATCGCAAATTTATAATGAGAAAGTGTTTCGATTTTATTAAAGGAGAGACCCTTGTAACAGGGATGATCCTGATGATTCCAGGAGTGTCCGTAAAAATCAAAATCATTGGGTTGGTTTTGTTCAAACCATTCGATTGCGTTCATTCTCTCAGTATAGAGCTCCATAGGATGGGAAGAAGATTTATTGCCAGATGCAATTAAGGTGCAAAGGTTCTGTTTGGTCGGATTTTTAATAGAGTTAGAGACATCGATACAGAATGGGTTGATCTTAACATATTTTTTCCCGTCTATATATTGATCATGCTGGGTAAAAATCTTCTTGTATGGTTGATGTTTATCAAGGCAATGAGAGGCCCAGCAAATCACTTCTGGTTCATAATTATAGAGATACATCGGTTTATGATTAGTGATGGCATATTGGAAATAAGGGTCTTGATCCTCGGGGACTGGAACCTCGTGAAAAACAAAAATATCGATATCCTCTAGGTTAAATTCGGTAACTCTTCCTATTGTAATTCCCAGCTTTGCAGCATGCTCTTTTAATGCAATCAATGGATACCATAGATTATCGCCATAATTTAAATCTTTAGCATCTTTAAAAAACCAGGCATTTTCTAGCCCCCACAAACTATGAAAGCCGATAATCACAGCGATCTCCTCCTAAATTTTCCTTAGATTTTGACCTTAAATATTATGATATTAAAGTCCATTTTATTTGGTTCTATGTTAAGGATGAAAGAGAAAATTAAGATATGTCTAATCGTGCTGCCCGAACAAACCTCCAATTATTCCATACACTATTCAAGAAAATGGATTATGTTTACCTTTACCCATTCAATCATTTCTTAGAGGGAGAGAACCGATGGCAAAAGTAGCGTTAATAACAGGTATAACAGGCCAGGATGGGGCCTATCTTGCTGAATTTTTACTAGGAAAGGGATACATCGTCCACGGAATTAGAAGAAGAAGCTCTCTTTTCAATACGGATCGAATTGATCATTTAAACCAGCCATCTGAAGAGGAAAATTCTCGATTCTTTTTACATTATGGGGATATGACAGATTCGACTAATTTGCTACGAATTGTAGACCATGTTCAGCCAGATGAAATTTATAATCTAGCTGCCATGAGCCATGTACATGTTAGCTTTGCAACACCTGAATATACAGCCAATGCAGATGGTCTCGGAACCCTTCGATTATTGGAGGCCTTGCGGATACTAGGCCTTACTGAGAAAACAAAAATGTATCAGGCATCGACCTCGGAGATGTATGGACTCGTTCAGGAGGTACCGCAAAATGAAAAAACCCCATTTTATCCAAGAAGCCCGTATGCAGTAGCAAAGCTATATGCCTATTGGATCACAATTAATTATCGAGAAGCCTATGGAATCTATGCTTGTAACGGAATTCTATTTAACCATGAAAGTCCCAAAAGAGGGGAAACATTTGTCTCTAGAAAAATCACAAGGATGGCAGCAAGAATTGCATTAGGCCTTCAAGAAAAATTGTATTTAGGAAACCTTAACGCGAAACGAGACTGGGGTCATGCCAAAGATTATGTAGAAGCTATGTGGTTAATCCTTCAGCAAAAGGAGCCTGACGACTATGTGATTGCGAGTGGAGTGACTACTGAGGTGAGAGAATTTGTGAAATTAGCCTTTGCACAGTTGGGGATTGAAATAGATTTCCGAGGACAGAAGGAGAATGAAAAAGGTTATGTAAGTGCTTGTCATTTTCCCGAGTATCAACTTCCAATTGGTAAAGAGATTGTGGCAGTAGACCCTAAATTCTATCGACCAACAGAGGTAGAATTATTGTTAGGAGATGCAACGAAGGCAAAAGAGAAGCTTGCTTGGACACCAAAGTATGATTTGAAAAGATTAGTTACTGAAATGGTTGAGTTTGACTTAAAAGAAGCTATGAAGGACCAAATTCTCTTAAAGGGTAAACATACCATAAAAGACGATTTTGAGTAGCAACTTCTATTCAAAGGAGCATAAAGCATGCGTATCCTTCTTACAGGATCAACCGGAATGGTTGGACGTAATTTTTTACAATATAGCACAAAGGGTGATTATAAGGTGATTGCACCTACCCGAGCAGAATTAAATTTATTGCAGTTCGAATCTGTGAAAAATTACTTACAAAAGCATAAGCCTGATTTCATTTTACATGCTGCTGGGCGGGTTGGGGGAATTCAGGCGAATATTGCACATCCAGTTAACTATCTGGTAGAGAATTTGGATATGGGAAGAAACATCCTATGTGCTGCACAAGAGCAAGGGGTTAAAAGGCTCATTAATCTAGGGAGCTCATGCATGTATCCGCGTAACGCAGACAATCCATTAAAAGAAGAATCTATATTGCAAGGACAGCTAGAACCGACCAATGAGGGTTACGCACTTGCCAAGATAGTAACAGCAAGGCTTTGTGAATATATTAGTCGTGAAAATAGTGAATTTCAGTATAAAACATTAATCCCTTGTAACCTCTATGGTAAGTGGGATAAATTTGATCCGAAATCAGCCCATATGATCCCTTCCGTGATTCGTAAGATTCATCTAGCCAAAAAAAATGGAGATAAAGAAGTTGAAATATGGGGAGATGGTAAAGCGCGTAGAGAATTTCTATATGTGGGAGATTTAGCTGAGTGCCTAGATCTTGCTATAAAGAAATTTGATGATTTACCAACTCTAATGAATGTTGGGCTAGGGTATGATTTTACCATTAATGAATATTATCAGGTCATTGCAGATGTTATAGGATATAAAGGGGATTTTGTTCATGATCAGACAAAGCCAACAGGGATGAAGCGAAAGGTTGTTCATATTGACAACCAAGTTCAGTGGGGATGGAAGGCCAAAACTAGCTTGATTAACGGTATTAAGGAAACCTACCAATTCTTTCTCCAAAATGGAGGAGATTCAGAATGAATAAATACCCCCTTGCCAGTACGACTTGGGATGAGGCGGAATTGAATGCGATCAAAAGGGTTGTAGATTCAGGTATGTTTACAATGGGCAAGGAGGTTTCAGAATATGAACACCAATTTGCCAGCTTTGTGGGTAGTAAGTATGGAGTGATGGTCAACTCAGGTTCATCAGCTAATCTTCTAGCGGTTGCAAGTTTATTCTATAGGGAGATGAACAGCTTAAAACCAGGAGATGAAGTGATTGTTCCAGCAGTTTCTTGGCCAACAACGTACTATCCATTATATCAATATGGATTAAAATTGAAATTTGTGGATATTGAATTAACTACTCTTAATTATGACTTGGATGCACTGAGAAATGCCGTAACAGAACAAACAAGAATGATCATAGTTGTCAATCTCTTAGGGAATTCCAATGACTTTTCACAGATCAAATTGATCATTGGTAATAGAGATATATGGATTGTAGAAGATAACTGTGAATCGTTAGGGGCTGAATTTGAGGGTAAGCAAACGGGGACTTTCGGTATCCTTGGAACATATAGCAGCTTCTTTAGTCATCACATCTCTACAATGGAGGGGGGAATGATTGTCACTGATGATGAAGAGCTCTATCATATCCTGTTATCTCTTAGGGCCCACGGCTGGACACGGAATTTACCGATAGTAAATAAGGTTTGTGGAGCTAAAAGTGATGATCCTTTTGAAGAATCATTTCGTTTCGTACTTCCAGGCTATAATGTGCGGCCATTGGAATTAAGTGGAGCAATTGGATTGGAACAATTAAAGAAGCTTCCACAATTTCTAGAACAGAGAAGGAAGAATGCACAGTTATTTCAGAGTTTATTCATCCAAAATCCTCATTTTCTTATACAGCAGGAAATCGGGAATAGTAGTTGGTTTGGATTTTCGCTAGTGATTGGTAAGGATGCTCCCTTCCAGCGAAAAGCTGTTATTAAAGCACTACAAAAAAATCAAATTGAATGTCGTCCTATTGTTGCTGGTAATTTTGCCAAGAACGAGGTTCTTAGATGGTTTAACTATGAGATACATGGAGCACTGCAAAATGCTGAATGGGTGGATCAGAATGGTTTCTTTGTGGGAAATCATCATTATGATATATCCAATCTATTGGTTTTGCTCTCCGATACTTTAAGTGAATTATGAAGGTATGGTTAAACGTTAGGATTTGAAAGGATAGATTCTATGAAAATTATTCTTTTGTCAGGGGGTTCAGGTAAACGGCTTTGGCCTTTATCCAATCAGACAAGAGCAAAGCAATTTCTCCGATTATTAAATGGAAAAAAGAAAATGGAATCGATGCTTGAGAGGATTTGGGGTCAATTGAAAACCGTAAATCTTGCTGATTCAGTCTATATCGCCTCCACAAGCTCACAGGTTGATTTAATTCAAAATCAATTAGGGACAGAGGCTCCTTTAATTATAGAACCGATGCAGCGAGATACATTTGCTGCAATTACCTCAGCAATCGTCTATCTTTCTTCTGTTGAAGGAATTAGTCAAGATGAGGTCATTTGTATTATACCGGTCGATCCATATGTGGAATTAGATTTCTTTGAGAAAATTAAAGAATTAGAAGAGATTATTGAACAAGGCTCGGATATCGACATGGCATTAATCGGAATTCACCCAACATACCCCTCGGAGAAATATGGTTATATAGTCCCCAAACTATCACCTACCAATAGGTTCCATCCTGTCAGCAGGTTTGTTGAAAAACCCCAAACACATGAAGCTGAAAAATTAGTGAAACAAAATGCGTGGTGGAATGCCGGAGTTTTTGCCTTTAGACTAAAGTTTATGATTCAATTCCTAGCCCAAAAGGGAATACCCATCCAATATGATGATCTTATTGCGCACTATAATCAACTACCACGTAATAGCTTTGATTACGAGGTTATTGAAAAATTAGAACGATTAGTCGTGCTTCCTTATCAAGGGAGTTGGAAAGACCTCGGTACATGGAATACTCTTACAGAGGAAATGGGTACCACAGTCATTGGTGAAGGGATGATACAGGAAAATTCAAAGAATACCTTTTTAATTAACGAATTGGATATTCCGATTATTAGTGCGGGGCTATCAAACACCGTTATCGCTGCAAGTCCAGATGGAATTCTTGTTTGTGAATTATCCTCTAGTCCTAAGATTAAAGAAATGGTCGAGAAAATTAAACAACGCCCCATGTATGAAGAAAAACGTTGGGGAACCTATCGTATTCTTGATTTTCATGCCCAGCAAGACCATATGTTGGTATTGACCAAGTTAATTCAGGTGACACCTGGAAAAAATCTAAGCTATCAAGTCCATAACAAGCGATCTGAAATATGGACGATCATAAAGGGAACGGGTGAATTTATATTAGATGGGAAGATAAGTTTAGTGAAACAAGGAGACGTGGTGAAGATCCCCATAGGGGCAAAACATGGGATTAAAGCAATTACAGAGCTTGAATTTATCGAGGTGCAGATGGGATCAGAGCTAGTTGAAGAGGATATTCTAAGGATTGCTATGGCATGGGAAGAGATAAGAAATGAACATGCTAACCAATAATAGGAGGGATGGTCATGGATAAGACGATAACAGTGGTCATTCCTTCCTACAACCGAGCAGACTATATCGGAAAGGCAATAAACAGTGTTATACAGCAGACGACAAAGAAATGGAAATTACTCATTCTTGATGACGCATCGACGGATCAAACAATTGAAAAAGTTACCCCTTATTTAAAAGATCCTCGGATCCAACTCATCCAACTCCCTGAAAATAAAGGGATATCCCATGTATTAAATAAAGCTCTTCAATCGATTGATACGAATTATTTTGTTCAATTAGATTCTGATGATTGGCTGGCTAAGGATACCCTTGCACAATTTAGTCGTGCATTTCTAAGGAAGCCGAATGCAGCTCTTTATTATGGAAATGTCTGCCTTTGGTTTCAGCAGCAAGATGGTAAATGGATTAGGAAAAAACTTATCAAACACAGGGATTTTCCGAACAAATATGATTTTCTTATCTATTTGACCTATATGCTCCATCCTAGATGCTATCGGACCGAAGCGCTACGAACAGTTGGAGGATGGGATATAGATGATGAATTTGGGGGTCGTATTATGGAGGATCGAAGAATATGTACAAAGCTCATAGAAAAATATCCTTTTCACTGGATTAATAAGGTTCTCTATCATCGTAGAAAACATACCTTGCAGCTGACTAATAAGAGTATGTATCAGGCTAGAAATAAACTTAGAAAGGAACTCGTCCAAAAATATTTATTCAAGTGGGGAAATAAATATAGGGCTGATTTTGGATATCGAAATGGGCTTCTTATCGTAAATCGATTAATTCCTAACTCTAAAACCCTAACATAGGGTTTTTTCTTTTTATTTCATCTTTAACCAAAGTACATGATTAGGACAGGTGACTAAATTTTCATCTGATAGGTAGAACTCCATGCCTGCTAGGTTTGTGTGGAATAGAGTGTTAATATATTTAAATTTTATTATGAGGGTGAGAAGGATGAAGATAGCCGTCATTGGTACGGGGTACGTCGGAGTCACCACCGCTGCTTCACTTGGCGAATTAAGCCATGAAATAATGGGTGTGGATATTGATAAAGAAAAGATCAGGAAGCTAAAGCTTGGTACTCTACCTATATATGAACCAGGTTTAGAGCCACTCCTTCAACAGCTGTTAAAGGATGGGGCCTTACAGTTTACGACTAGCATCCAAGAGGCAGTTGATTTCGCTGATATTATATTTATCGCGGTAGGTACTCCGTCTTTACCTAATGGAGAACCCAATATGACCTATGTAGAACAGGTAGCTAAGGAAATTGGAAGAACAGTTCGTCATGATAAAATCGTGGTGAATAAAAGTACTGTTCCAGTTGGAACCGCTGACCGAGTGAAAGAATTAATCCTTCATGAAATGAAAGCAAGAGAAATAGAAGCAAATATAGATGTGGTTTCCAATCCTGAATTTTTGCAAGAGGGAAAGGCACTTCAGGATGCTAGAGAGCCCCAACGAATTGTTCTAGGGTGTTCTTCAGAAGTAGCAACAGAAAAAATGCTTGGGGTTTATGCAGCATTAGAAGCTCCCAAAATTGTAACAACACCACGTAACGCTGAAATGATCAAATATGCCTCGAACGCTTTCCTCGCCACCAAAATATCCTTCATGAATGAGCTTGCAAGGCTGTGTGATCGTCTAAATGTCGATATTACAGAAGTAGCAAAAGGGATGGGACTCGACCAAAGAATAGGAGATCATTTCTTAAAGGCAGGGATCGGATTCGGGGGGTCGTGTTTTCCCAAAGATGTTTCAGCACTTTGTTCTATGGGTAACCAAGCTCATATGGAAATGTCTATTTTACAGCATGTACAGGAGGTTAATTTTACACAGCCAAATTGGTTTGTTGAACAAATGTCAAAAATTATGAATGGACTTCATGGGAAAAAAGTGGCTCTACTGGGGCTATCCTTTAAACCCGAAACAGACGATATTCGTGAAGCACCATCGCTAAAATTAATACCCAAATTTTTAGAGCTTGGTGCATTTGTTATGGCCTATGATCCCATTGTAAATGACAAGGTGAAAGAGAGATTTTCAGAAATTATTGTTACGGAAGATCCTTATGAGGCTGTGTCTCAATCGGATGCTATTGTATTGTGTACAGAATGGAGGATGTTTCTAGAGATAGATTGGAGAAGGGTCAAAGAATTAATGGAGGATAACTATTTGTTTGATGGACGTAATGTGCTAAATCCAAAGGAAATGAGGAAAGTTGGCTTCTCTTATTGGGGTGTGGGTAGAAGGCTTTAGGTCGTGATCTGGGAGGAAATCCTTCCCCCTAGATTCGATCATTTAGTTGACCCACAGCTTTCGATGCCATAACCACTCCTTTACCTTGTTTATGGCTAGATACCCCTGGAAGCTTAACTGCTGATTGATCAAGGATTGATTTGACCTGGGCTGGGGTTAAATTGTTTTTCTGGGTAAGAAGGAGGGCGCAAATAGCGGAAATATGCGGAGCAGCCATAGAAGTTCCAGAAAGGGAATTGTAATAGGGGGAAACCGGCCAGGTTGAAAGGATATCTACACCGGGTGCCACATAATTTAACTCTTTCCCGTGGCTACTGAACTCAGCTACCTTTTTATTTGACTGAATCGCACCAACTGCAAAAACTTCAGAATATTTCGCTGGATAATCCACTGTCTTGCCATTATTTCCTGCAGAAGCAACCATAATCACGCCATGCCGAAGTGCTGCTTGAAGGGCCTTCTGAAGAGTAACACTTGTTTCGCTGGATCCAAAACTCATATTTAAGATTTGGATGTTCTCATTCATTGCCCAATGAATGGCATCAGCTAGATCTGTTAATAAAGCGGTGCCATCTGCGCGAAAAGCTTTTATAGAGTATAAGTGGCTCAGGGGAGCCACACCAACAACACCAAAGTGATTGTTAATAGCTGCAATGATACCGGCAATATGTGTTCCATGTCCGTTTGGATCAACAAAAGGGCTTGTTTTATCTGCTGTATTTATCCCGCCGAACATTCTACCCCGTAAATCAGGATGCGTGGCATCAATTCCTGTATCTATAATTCCTATTTTTATTCCTTGTCCTTGTGAGTTCGACCATGCCTCAGGTGCCTTGATGCTAGAAATTCCCCAAGGAATGATCTGATCATTCATGGATATTTGATGGATCCTGTATGGGATATTTGTTTCAATATAGACTTTTTTTGGGGTTTCATTTGTTTCTATCGGAAATCGGTCCTTGAGCTGTTCATAATCTTCATCTAAGATACTAACAGAATGCCAATGATGGTAAGACTTTATTCGTTTTTTTATTTGTTTTGGCAAATTACGATAGAACTGAAGGTAGTCTTGTTCTTCGGTAAATGTCACTAATAGCTTATCTCGCTTATTCTTCATTGATCTTTTCGCCTGCCTCATCGTATTTTACCTTCATCATATGAACAGAGAAGGAATTGGGTTAAAAGCAGACTTGCTAGGATAATACAGTCATTCGTTTATAATTGATTCTCCTGACAAAAGATAAAAGGGAGAGGTGAATCGAAATGACCAAGGCGTGGAAAAAATGGGTGATTCTTGTTTTTCTCGTGGTTGGGATCGCTACTATTTTGTATTTTTTATTGCGAGATCAATTATCACTGGTGACTGTTGATACGATAGCTGCCTTATTACAACGATTGGGCCCATGGGCAGCTGTTATTGGAGGAGGACTTATTATCCTGCAAACTTTTTTTCCGGCCATTCCTTTTCTCATTCTAGCTGGGGCCAATGTATTAGTTTTTGGGCTGTGGGGGGGATTTTTGGTCAATTGGATTAGTGCGGTGATTGGTTCCATTTTCATGTTCTTCATTGCCCGAACAATAGGTAGAGAATGGGCACAAGGTAGGATAAATAAATATCCTAAGATTAAATCTGTAAATCATTTTCTTGGGAGAAATAGCTTTAAAACCATTTTTATTCTTCGGTTATTCCCTGTTATTCCACCGGCGGCTGTTAATTTAGCAGCGGGGATTGCGCCTATTTCCTTTAAATATTTCTGTCTTGCTACTGTATTTGGTAAAATTCCTGCCATTTTTCTAGAGTCCATGATTGGACATGATTTATTTCATTTTGCACACAATAAAACTCGTTTCTTTGTCTTGCTTTTTACTTTAATCGTAGTCGTTGGTCTTGGGGCCAGGGTTCTAAAGAAAAAAATAAGTATTTCATGAATTTTTTTTGATATGGGGAATCTATAAGAAGAATAATTGTTGGAGGCGAATTTATGATACCCATTCAGTCAAATATTGTTGGGAAACAGGCAATATATGGAGAAATTAAAGAACCCTTCGAATCCCAAGGATTTGTTCTAGGTGGAAATTGGGATTATGATGGGGGCTTCTTTGATACGATCTTAGAGAAAGATGGTGCGGAAACGATTTTTTTGCGGTTGCCGATTGAAGCAGTAGATGGGAATCTAAATGAGCCTGAGGCTCAGATTAAATTTGGACAACCTCTTCTTGTTCGACATGTCGTTCAAGGGGAAATTGCCAGTGATTCTCTGCCACTCATTGATCAAATGCCTTATCAAACGAATGCCTTTGTCAATCAATTTCAAACGCCTGTGGAAACAGACGGTGAGATTAGAGACCAACGGAGGAGAGAAGAAATGGCAAGACAAGCCATTAAAAGGATTAAATCATATATTTGTGAGGACCCCAGGTAATGGGGCTCTTATTATTTAATGGGGGAAAAGGGATGCTTCAAGCTATTCTTCTTTTGCTTATCATTTCTCTTAGTTGGATCTTTCCAAGTTCTTCTTTGGCTAAAACAGGTGATGGAATGACACTAATCATGAAAGCTTCTCCAGATGCTCAGTATATCAGTCAATATTATATGGAAGGGATGGATCTTACTAAGCAGATTATGAAGAGCAAAAAGATGAAGACCGATGAATTCCCAGAAATACCTTATGCCTATCTAAAAATTGGTGACAACGAATCCTTTATCGTTGGCTATTCATTCAATTTGTACCAGCCTCGAAAAAGACTGAAATGGCTCCCATCCATAGAAGTAAAATCACAGCTAAAATCCTCTCTTGAAACCTTAAAAAAGCATCATTACGGTGAGGAGTTGCCTTGGAAGGATGTACAAAAGTTTTTCCCGCGAATGGGCTATGCCGATGTGGTTGATCTTGAAACAGGAATGACCTTCTCGGTACAGCGAAGAGCTGGTAGTAAACATGCAGATGTCCAGCCCCTAACAGCTAAGGATTCAAAAATTATGAAACAGATTTATGGAGGGAAATGGAGTTGGAGGCGTCGAGCTATTCTGGTAAAATCCGGTGGGCACAGCATCGCAGCTTCTATGAATGGAATGCCACATGGTGCAGGAGCAATATCTGGTAATAACTTTCCTGGGCATTTTTGCATCCATTTTAAGGATAGTACTACACACAAACGAAAGTTACCGGACCCCGGTCATGATTATATGGTTCTTAAAGCAAGTGGGAATTTAACTCACCATCTGGTTTCGGGAAGCCCGGAGGAAATGATTACTTTATTCACTTCTGCCATTCAAGAAAGAGATCTGGGGGCAATACCCTTCTTTATAAATCAAGGAGATCAGAAGGAAGGGAGAAGGTTCTTAGAAAAGCAAAGACAAATTGAGGGGATTAAAATTGAATCATTTCGGAAAGAACAGACTACATCTACAGGGCTAGATACTGAGGTAGCAGCAGTTGTAAGAATCAAACTGCTTCAGGAAAAGGAAATAAGAAAAAATTTTGTTTTTCATTTGGTTCGTTTAGGGTTAACAGAACGGTGGAAGCTAGAGGTTGGTTCACTTAACAAGCAATTTACTTTTTAATCCGTAAATAGCCTTCTAAGGAAAGTGAGTTTTCCTAACCTGAAGGCTTTTTTTGAAACTAACAGTTGGCGATAGGCTTGATGTTCCAAGGGATCTGTCGAGTAATGGCATGTTTGGGATATTTAAAATTTGAAAGTTTTGCAGAATAGATATGATTTCATGCATTTGTTGAAAATCTAGTGCTTCTACTCCCCTGTTTACAAGTATAATGGTAAAAAAAGAGCAGGGGGGGTAATTTCATGCATGCTAAAGAGCTATTAGTTTCTGCTCTAGTAGATCAAGGAATTACAACAGAGGTTGTTGGAGATGCAATCTATCGTTTTACTCAATATCAATGTGAGTGGTCAATTCCACAGCATATTATAGATCGTATGCTTGAGCATGGAGTAATGGATACGAAAGATTTTATATATAGGAAGATGTTTTACTTAGTAAGAAGAATTGATGAATATGGGAACAAGGATTCATAATTAGATTTCATTCTGCATAATATCGTTTCCCACGTCCTGGAATATCAAATGGCAAGCCATTTGCATGATGATTAGTATGTACGCAGGATGAACAAACTATGGTCCCACAATTGGTACACCAAATTAACCATTCCCATTTCGTTTCAGAGCAGGTAGGGCAAATCTCTGTGCTATATAGGCAAATGTTTTTCATATTCTATTCACTCCTTAAACAAATGTCAATGATGGGGGGAAATTTGAATCCTCCCACTCCCTCCATATAGATTTAGATCCACGCAACGATTCAGTTTCTGAAATAATCACATCCATTAGGAATGTATTTTTCACAGTTTACCATAAAATCATGAGAAATAAATAGGGGAATGAGAGAAAGGTGTGTTAGCGGAAAAACGGAAGAGAATTGTATATACGCCGTTCCCCTCTTAAAGATAGCTTAATATAGTAAGGTATCAAAGAGAAAGGGGGAAGAAATAGATGAGAGCAAAGCTTCATAGATTACGTGGATGTTTTGTTGGAATTACGACATTTAGCGGAAGAAGTGGGTCCGGCAAAATCTGTCGTGTGACTTCAACACATGTCTTTTTGCTTGTGTTTGTTAGACTTAGCGTATTTCGAATTGTCTCGGTTCGGATCAGTAATATCCGTTCTATTCACAAATTCCCATCCTGTCCTCTCAGATAATCTCACAAGATCTTAGCACACCATATTTGTTTGGTGTGCTTCTACATAATAGAGATTTTATACGGCAAAAAAAATAATCCTTACCAATGGCAAGGATTCAAAAAAATTGAAAGGGAACACATGATGAAAGTATATTTTGATTATATCTAAACATAAATTTAGTTACAGTGACATTAGTCACGATTCGACATAAAAAGTTCATTTTTGCGTATAGTTTTTTCATTTTTTTAAGTTATATTTGACATCGTATAGGATAAGGTAGAGTTATGAAAATCCTAATCATTTCTAGCAGGAATCTTTCTTACTACGTAGAATCATTCTCCCAAGTGGAATTTATAGGTTCTATTGAGAGGAGAAGAAGGAATGGGCCAATGGCAAAGAATCATTTGGGGATTTGGATTCTGTGGATTTTTACTACTTTCATTTCTAGCAGAGCAAACCAAAGCGGAAAATTCCCTTAATCTTGTAATCGAAGGAAAGCAGCTAATACCAGAGGTACCACCACAGATTATTCAGGGTAGAACATTAGTCCCTATTCGGGTCATATCGGAAGGATTGGGTGCGAATGTGGATTGGAATACCCAATCCCAAGTCGTTACCATCCAACAGGATAAAAGGACTATTCAAATTCCAATTGGTAAGGAAAATACAACGGTTAACGGAAGCAACGTACCAATTGATAGCCCTGCTCAAATCATTCAAGAAAGGACGTTTGTTCCTATTCGTTTTGTGAGTGAGAACCTAGGAATTAATGTGGCATGGGACGAAAATTCACAAACTGTTTTTGTTAGTAAGCCCTATTTGGTAAGATTTAACGGGAAGAATCTACATTTAGAAGATAGGCTCTTGCGAATCGGCACTGATTTCTATGTTCCACTAGCTAACTTAAGTTCAACACTTGGTATTCAAGCTGTGGTTAGTAGTGATGCGACTAAGACAACTGTTATTTACTACGGGAAGACTATTACTCTAAATACAAAAACGATAAACAATCAATTATTTGTTCCAGTTACTCAAATTGAAAAGAAATTACAGATTAAGTCTCATATAAATCCAACGAATCAAAGGATTGACTTCTTTCAATTCATAAACCTTGAAACCTATCAAAATCCACCTTTACCTAAAGTTTTTAACGGAAATTTGTTGTTTATATGGAAGGCGGAGAATATATCCCAAGGGAATGTCGAGGCCATGATTAATCAGGCTAAGCAGCTTGGGGTAAGTGGGGTGTTTATCAAGTATGCTAACGGTAGTTTAGTAGATGATCCAGTTAGTCAAAAATATATGGATCAATTCAAGCGATTAGTAGGTCCATTCAAGGCTGCTGGATTTAAGGTAGGGGGATGGATCTACCAATATCTATCAGACGTCCCGGGCGAAGTCGATGCCACCTCACAAGCTATTGAGGCTGGTGCTGATTTTATAGTCTTGGATGGTGAAGATGAAGTTATCGGAAAGAATGAGCAGGTTACTGAGTTTGGTAAGCTACTAAGGGCGAAGTATCCAAAAATTCCAGTTGGATTCTCATCTTATGCGGTCTCACATCTTCATTCTACGATCCCATTTAAGGAGTACAACGAATTTGTAAATGTTATGATGCCGCAAATTTATTGGGCGGATATGGAAATGAATGTAGAAGATGCTTTTAATTTATCTATAACCGATTATTCTTCATTTAAAAAACCTATTTTGCCCACTGGACAGCTCTATGGGGCGGTAACACCAACAGATATTGAACGGTTTACCCAGTTGAATAATCAATATAAACTATCTGGAATAAGCTGGTGGGATTGGGATGAAGCCACAAATGAACAATTGAAGAAGGCAACATGCTTTCCTAACGGAGGCATAATAATGAAATAATCTTTGTTTTTCTGACCATTTTCTAAGTGGTCTTTGATCTTACTGAATTGGCGAATGCTTGGAGCAAATGCTAAAATAACTTTTTTTATATATGACAAAACTAGAAGAAAGCTATCTTTATTCGTCAAAGGATTCGACAAAGATGAAGGCGAATACCATCCCTTATGACTAAGTGATAAGGGGATGGAACGTTTGAAGCTAACACATATGGAAATGATGCACCAGTTTACTAGTATGGCTCTTTGCTTCGTCCGAGAAGTGCAGGAATATGCGAAGAAGAATGGTTTTATCTTATTGCAGGAAGAGCCCATCATCCATCTTCGAACAGAAGAAAAATTACGCCTGACGATTACACAATCATTATATATTGGAGAAAGTGACATTGAATTGACCATCACAGGATACTTAGAAGAAGGTGCTGATCAAGAAATGATCATAGAGGCAACCTTTGATCTACTCCTTCCAGAAAATGCAATCTTGAATGATTTACATGATCAATTAAATAAATTTCGCGATCAAAAGATGACTCACTTTTTTCTTTGTGTTAAAGGATCGAAAGAGGAGGGTATCCTAAATGATGAATTATCGGTTGTTTTGCGTATGGTGCACAGAGTAGGAGAGGGACAAGCTATGCATTATTGGGATCAATTACTGTATGAATTCTATCAAGCACAGCGTAATTTAACAAAATCCCTATCAACTACTCCTCTTGTCATCTAGGATTGAAAAAGCGGTCATTCCGTGCTATCGTGGGATAGGAAAATGGTAAGGGAAGAGGATCAAAGCATGAATCAAACACAAATTCGTCATATATTTACCACACTTGCAGAGATGTTCCCGAATGCTTATTGTGAGCTTAATCATTCCAATCCTTTTGAATTAACTATTGCCGTGCTTCTTTCTGCTCAATGTACGGATAATCTTGTGAATAAGGTTACGGAAAATTTATTTCAGAAGTATAAGACACCTCAAGACTATCTGGCTGTTCCCCTAGAAGAATTAGAAATGGATATTCGCAGCATCGGGTTGTTTCGTACTAAGGCGAAGAATATTCAAAAGCTATGCCGAATTTTGTTAGATGAATATAAGGGAGAAATTCCGAGTAAGCAGGAAGAACTTATAAAGCTGCCAGGGGTAGGAAGAAAAACAGCCAATGTAGTTGTCTCCAATGCCTTTGGGGTGCCAGCTATTGCAGTCGATACACATGTCGAACGAGTTTCTAAGCGACTAGGGCTAGCTCGCTGGAAGGATACCCCTCTTGAAGTAGAGAAGAGTCTAATGAAAAAGGTGCCAAGAGAAGAGTGGACCCAAACGCATCACCAGCTCATCTTCTTCGGGCGGTATCACTGTAAGGCTCAAAATCCTAAATGTGAGGTTTGTCCGCTTCATTCATTGTGTAGAGAAGGGAAGAAACGTTTAAAAAAATAATAGGTCTAGCCAGTGGCACTTATTGGCCGGTCTGGTTAGACCTATTCTATTACTTTAAGGGGAACTAGATTTTACTAAAGTTGTTTAGAATCTGATCATATTCTTCTTCGTTTCCTTTGAAATCCTCTGCTCTAAAATGAGAGTGAACCCAGTTCATTAATTCTGGGCGACTGTGGAAGATATGCTTGTCTTCTCCCCATTCAGTGGAGATCTCTCGCACCTCGATTTTTGTTCCTTTCACATCCGCAATAATCATGTTCCATTTATCTCTTTTTAAGATTTCATATCTTTGCATGTGATTCATCCTTTTCGTTTTTAGGGTTTTGTAGTTGTTTGGCTTTCTCCTGTAGGTTGGTCGGAAAGTCCAATGTACTTATTGTAAATGTCAAAGATGCCTCGTGCAATAAAAGTTGCCGAATTCGTCCCTTGCCCACCCTCTGGAACAACAACAGCAACAGCGAGCTTCGGGTTGTTAGCGGGGGCAAAACCGATAAAGGTAGCATTTTCAATTCGTCGGTCTTTTTTCCACTTTCCTTCCTCGTATTCTATGTACATATCTTGCTCAGAGGTACCCGTTTTTGCTGCTACGCTGTAAGGAAAGCCTTGAAACGGAATGGCTGCTGTTCCACCTGGTTCAGTAACCATTCTCATTCCTTCATAAACAACCTGCCAATAAGGGTCAGGGATATCGATGGTATTTAATAATTCTGGTTGTACGGGCTGGGTTGTTTGATTTGTTTCAATCCGATCAACAATCTGTGGTCTTAAGCGTTTCCCCTTATTGGCTAATGTTGCTGCGTATTGTGCAAGCTGCATGGTGGTAAACCGTTCCTGCTGACCAAAGGATGCTTGGACAAGGGCAAATAAAGTACTAATTTCCTTACTCGTTTTGACATAGTCTTCCACTCCTTCACTCTCAAAGGGAAGGGGGACTCCTGTCTGAACTCCCAAACCAAAGGAATGATAGTATTTCTGAAACGTTCCTACGGGTGATTTAAGGTTTTCTACCATCATTTGTCCTAAACGGGCCATATAGGTATTTGATGATTTTTGTAAAGCTTTTTGGATATCTAGGACACCAAGATCTCGTTGATGGGCGTTCGTGATACTGTCGCTTCCTTTTCCATAGCGGAATACAACCGCATCGCGCCATTCATCATAAGGTGAAATAATCTTTTCATTTAGTGCCATTAATGCTGTTACGGGTTTAATAATGGAACCCATCGCAACAATTGAGCTAGGATGACGTTCTGCTTCCTTAATAGGCAGAGGTCTTGCATCATAGGGAGCAGAACGAATGGTGCCATTATTAATGGAAAATTGAATATCGTTATAAAGATCCTGATCCACCCCTTTGATCCACTTATTAGGATCATAATCAGGGTAGCTAACAATGGCTGCAATCTTTCCTGTTTGTGTTTCTATGGCAACCGCATAGGCATTTTTGACATCACGAGCCTCAGATGGAGTACCTGGGTTTTGTCGTAGCCCTGCAAGGTAGTCAGCTATAAATTTTTGACTATCTAGCTGTACTCGCTTATCGAAGGTTAAATATAGATTGCTGCCGGGTTTGGGTTTCGTAACAGACACTTCTTCTAGAAGTGTACCCTTTGCATTTACCAGTAACCTCTTCATCCCGTTTTCCCCGGTTAGAATATCCTCATAGCTAAATTCTACTCCGTCCATTCCAACCGATTGGTTGGGGAGATAGCTATCTTTTTTGGGTTCATAATAATCTTTAGTAGCTTTGGCTGTTTCTGCTACGGCATAGGGTCGAATAAATCCAATGCTCTGAACGGCAACCAAATCATTACTATATTGCCGTACGGGTTTTACAATGACATCAATTCCTTTAAGCTCGGTCCTTTTTTCAGATAAGATAGACATTTCTTTTAGGCCTACATCAAATTTGATATCCTTCTCCAGAAATTTAGGGTCCTTGCGTGGTGTTGATTCTCCCTTGGCATTGACCCCTGCATCCATCTTTTTGAGAATTTCTTCATAAGGTAGGGACAGGATAGGAGCTAGATTCTTGGCCAGTCCTAGATGGTATTCCTTCGTCATCCAATCTTCTTCATGAAAAACAGCCGTGTAGGAAACTTTGTTGTCAACAAGTACGCTACCGGCCTTGTCCAAAATCTTGCCACGAGGGGCGGGAATAGGAATGGTTTGAATGGATTTCTCATTGGCAATTTTTAAATATTCATCCCCGTTTGCAATTTGGACAATGGCAAGCCGCAGAACTAAACCAGCAAAAAACAGGAAAACAAGAGTAAACAATAACTGCACTCTTCGTGAAATCTTTAGAGCTTGTTCCTTTTGTTTATCTTCATTGTTAAAGTGATTCATCTTCATATCCTCACCTTATAGTCGGCTTATCATTAAAACTAGTCCAGCCATTAGATAGATAAAGGATAGCATAGTTATCGTTCGAATTCGTCTGTATACTAGTATATCTACCTGTGTAAATCCTTTTTTCTCCAATCTTTGTTTCATCCAATTCTGATAAGCTGGTAGTTTTGCGAAGAAAATTAAAAGTATTCCAAACCCAATTAAAAACCATCCTGCCAAGCTGATCTCTCCTTAAAAATTAGCATACCCAAATATTCTAGCAGATTTCTTACTCAATTACATACTTATCCCTTTTTTCCCATTGCTTAAATCTTAAAATTCTATAAAGCCCTTACAAAAAAGGGCGAATTTGAACAAGGGTAACCTGCATAGAATATAAGACCAAAATGTTAGGGCCTGTGGGAAAATCATTTAGAGGGTGAGAGGATATGAAAACGAAGGTTCGTTTCAAAAAGGGTGACATGGTCAAGGTCATCAATCCTAATAACCATTTTTATGACGAAGTAGCCGAGATCCTAATGTTTGATGAATTCACAAATAAATATTTGCTGCAATTCAACAACGGCTACAAGTGTGAAATGTACCATTATGACCTCGTCAAGCATTTATCTCATAAAGAACAACGGTCTTTGCAAAAAGCCCATTTGTTTCAACTTGCTGACCTGGCCCTTAATCTAAAGGACAAAGAATGGTTTGAAAAGATTGCAAAGCGATTAAAGGATTTTAAAGAATGAAAAGAGGAAGACTGCAACCTTAGGTGGCAGTCTTTTTTCGCGGATTGGAAGGTATAAGTCACAGGTGGCACTTAGTTTTACCAAGCTAATCCTAAATTTCAAGCCACTGTGTTTCGGTGATGATACGTTCTCGTTCCTCAAGAAGGGCTTGCCTTTGTTTTTCTTCTTCTATTCTGAGTAGTAGCAGTCTTTGTTCCTCCTGCTCAGTCTGGAGAAGGGACACACTTACTACCTCTCGACGAACCAAGGTAAGATAGGAGATTAAACCAACGAGAAGCTGCTTTTGTTCAGGTTCTGTTGTTGTACAATGCTCCTGCAATAAAGCAGACAATGGAAAGAAAAATCGTTGCTCTATAGGACGCAGGAACCGTGGGATGACGACATTTCCCAAAAGAGCTACCAAGGCAGCCATATTACCCCCAAGTGGATAATATCCAATAAGAAACAAAACGAAAAATAGTACAACCTGGTTTGTAGAACAATTTCGATTGACAATATTACTATTTGATATTTGGATTAGTGTATCTAAAGATTTCGTTCCTTGATGACTGAAAATCTTATGTTCAGCACCATGATATTGCTTTAAGGTATAAGGAAAGAAAAAGTGATAACCAAAAAGAGCTAAAAGTAGAAGATAGATCGGCTCATTCGGCTGATTGAGTGTCCAAACAGTAAGTGCAAGTAGGGCTAGCAAATAATACCATGGGAATGCAAATGTAATAGTTTTTGCAAAGAAAAGTAAACCAGACAGGTTAAAAGAAAATAGCTGAGCCACAATATTTCCCTTACGGTCAATGATGGCATGGGCAATGTATTCATTGTCCATGTAAAAAATGCCCTTGGGATAAGACATTCCTCGGATCAATGGATTCTCCTTCTCCCGTTCCTTTCATACGAGCTTTTCTTTTTAGTTTAGCATGCCTTCTCTAT
>DATFAS010000007.1:0-13642 GCA_035254305.1 Bacillota bacterium | reverse complement strand
GGATCATCTGTATGTGGGCACTTGGATGATTTGGAGCAGGTAGTGCAACCGACCGGCTAGAATAGTTTGGGTCGGTTTTTCTATGCGTAGAATAGTATATTTTTAGATTTGCGAGTAAAAAAAGACTGGGGATTTAATTTTTTAAACATAAAAGGGGGGCCTTAGGTGAACCAAGAAGACGTGAATTTGCATTCTCAAATGGTTCAAAACTACTTGAAGATTGTTGTAGAGGGCAAGATGATCTATGCAAATTCCCACGATGTCAAAAAGTATATTTTTGGAAACCTTAAGGAGTTTCAGGGATATATTTTTGATATGACCCGTTTAAGACAAATTGATAGTACTGGCTTTGGTGTTTTGATTAATGTGGCCAAACGATTGAACGAAAAACAGCGTAAAATGGTGATTATAATCCAAGATCCATACATGAAAGAGCTATTTTTTATAGCTAAATTTCATTTCATACTTTCTATTGTAGCAACAGAGGTGGAAGCTATTGAAGCACTGCACCAAGATCGAAGCGAAAAATGGAGCATAAGTAAATATTAGTTTTTCAAACAAACGTTTGATCTGTAAAAAAGGAGGGGAATTATGGGTATCGCAGGGAAATTAACTTCAATTGTTATCACTCTTTTACTTATCGTTAGTTTGGCTGTGGCAAGTATTGGATATAAGGTTGCTCATAAACAAATCGAAGATGCTGCAGGGATTGAATTAGATGGTTGTGCCAACATTACGACAGGTCTTGTTTTGGCTGGGGATATTGAGGACTTAAAGAATGGAAATCTACAGAATTTGAATAAAGTCGAAAATCAAATTAATTGGACGGTTGACCATAAGGCTATATTCAAGAATGCCTCGATTATGACAGTGGATGGGAAATTACTGGCAGTTGATAAGCGACTAAAGCAGCAAGGATTTAAAGCAGGGGATACTTTTTATATAGATAAAAAAGCGGTGGATGAAGTTAAGACAATGAAGCATTCTGCATACTCTGAGCTTTATCAATTCGGGGGTTTCGAACGTAAAACGGGATATGCTCCTATTTTTAAAGACCATGATCCAAATAAAGAGATGATTGCATTAATGGCCATTGATTTTGATGCTTCCATTATTACAAACAGAACCTATCAAATTCTATTACTACCGTTTGTAGCGGGTACGATTGTTACAATATTGGCTATGATCATTGCTTATTTCATTATTCAACGAATGGTTAGGCCGATTATTAGTGTTTCCGCACAGGTGAAAGAAATTGCAAGTGGAAATTTAACTGTTAAACCACTAAACATCCAAAGTAAGGATGAGGTTGGGTATCTGGCTAGTGATATGAATCTTATGGTAAGTAGATTACGCCAGTTAATAGGTCAAATCATGGAGTCCTCTGAGCAAACAGCTGCTACATCAGAACAGTTGTCTGCAAGTGCTGAAATTACGGGTGAGTCTAGTACTCAAATATCTATCAGCATCAATGATGTTGCAGATGGAGCCACGAAACAAGCGGATCGAGCTAATCAAATTGTAAGTATGATGGATGCGGCAGTGGAAGAGATTGATGAAGGAGGCCGATTAGCGAGTAAGACTACTCAAAATGCAGTTGAGTCGACGGAGGTTTCTAAACAAGGGGAAAAATCGATACAAGAGGCCATTACTCATCTTGAATTTGTAAATAAGACTGTCTCTTTCGCAACAGAGTCTATACAGAAATTAGGGCAAAGATCAGAAGAAATTAGTGGCATTATTACAATTATTACAGATATATCTAATCAAACGAACTTACTTGCTTTGAATGCAGCCATTGAAGCGGCAAGAGCAGGTGAGCAAGGTAGAGGATTTGCTGTTGTGGCAGATGAGGTTCGAAAACTTGCGGAACAATCCAAACAAGCTGCCGAGCAAATTACAGAGCTCATTCGTGATATTCAGGCCGAAACATCTGTGACAGTGCGAACAATGGAAAGCAATCAAGAGGCAGTCCATAATCAGGTAACTATGATTCAGCAAGGTGGAGAAGCACTTAAGTCGATTGTTAAAAAGGTAGAAAATACAGAAATGAGTGTTGAGCAAATTCAAAAGACATTTGAAAGTGTGCGGAGTCATGTTCTAGGAGTTATGAATGCTATTAAAGAGATTTCTGATATCATCGAACAATCCGCGTCAGTGGCACAGGAGGTTGCAGCTACAACAGAAGAACAAACCGCTTCTGTTCAAGAGATTTCAGCAAGTTCAACAGAGCTTGCGATCTTAGCAGAAAAATTACAAAGTGAAGTGAAACAATTTAGGATTTCTTGAGATAAAGTTTAAAAATAAACCATGTTTATTTACTAATCAATGCATAGGTAAATAAATATGGTTTTTATCATTGTTAATAACGTAAAAACCAATAAGACCATGCGATTGATGTTAAGTGTAATTGTTACAAATAAGTGATAAAAATCACATCACTTTATTTCTGTTCTTGGTTATCATTAAGTAGATATTAGAAATGAATATTTTATGAATAGGAGTGATCTCTGGAAACGATAATCGAGTTAAAGGGGATTTATAAAAAAATAAAGAGAAAAAGAAATCAAAAAAAGGCAAGCTGAAGCAAATGCTTCAAATCGAATGAAATTCAAGATTTCGAAAGGGGGAAATCGTCATGCTTCAACAAGTTGCTTGGACTGTTACGGTAAGTCTAGTATTTCTATTGTTTTTGTTCTTTGCCCTTGTGTTCTTATCTTCTAGAAAGCAGGAGGACTATGCGCCAATAATAAAAAAATGGTATAAGGCTAGAAGTTGGTATTTCTGGACTATTGTTACCACTATGGCGATTGTTTGTTTCTTCACTTTATCTAAATTACCTTACCATATGCCTCATGATCAGGAAGCATCAGCAGCTAATTACAAAAGTGTAGATGTTCTTGCTGCCCAATTCTCTTGGACCCTAAGTGACGAAGATTTCACAGAGGGGGATAATGTTAAGTTTAATGTAACCAGTAAGGATGTTAATCACGGTTTTGGTGTTTATGATGAGAACATGAACTTACTTGGTCAAGTACAGGCTATGCCTGGATATACGAACGAAATTTATCTAACATTCAAAACACCTGGAAAATACAAAATTTTATGTCTGGAGTACTGTAGCTTAGGACATCATGCCATGATTAAAGAAATTGTTGTCAAACCAAAGGGAGGTGCGACAAATGGCAAGTGAGGTAACGAAGTACCCAGTTGATTCGTTAACGAAAAAAGGGGTTGCAGCACATTTAACGGTAACTATTCTTTTGCTAATTGTCTTGATGTCATTTGGTGCCATCATGCTGCTAAATCAAGCAAATTTAGTAAAGGTAACTCCAACTATTTTCTACTCTGTGATGACTGTTCATGGTGCAGGTATGGTAGGAGCAGCGTCCTTAGGTGGCTGTGCTGTATTATGGTATTTCCTATGTCAATATGTTCCACTTAACCCTAAGATTCTTATGATAAACCTTTGGATGTCCGTCATTGGGGTTGTGTTAATATTACTCGGCGTTTTTGGGTTTGGATTTACAGATGCCTGGACATTCCTTTATCCACTGCCTGCGTTCTCATCTAAATTTTACGGTACCACTGGCCCAATGCTATTTTTCTTTGGATTATTGTTTATCGGTGTAGGATATTTAATCGTTTATTTAGAAATGGGAATTAAAATTTCAAGAAAATATGGTGGTTTATTTAATGGTCTTGGTTGGGCTCAGATCTTCGGTAAGGGTGGAGATTATGGACCTCCAGGAGCTGTAGTTGCTGCAACTATGAATGTTATTGCCAATTCAGTAGGGATCTTAGCGGGTGCATTTGTTATCGTTGCCTCTATCTTAAATATTATAAATCCTAATATTCAGATCGATCCTTTGATGGCTAAAGAATTTACTTATGCATTTGGACACATTTTCGCAAACTGTACCATTTATATGGCAGTTGCTGGAGTATATGAAATTCTTGCTATGTATACGAAGCGTCCATGGAAATCTAATAAAGTATTTCTAATTGCTTGGAACTTCTCGACACTATTTACTCTTATGATTTTTACTCACCATCTATTAATGGACTTTGCAGTCCCTCATTGGCTACTAATTATGGGCCAAATCTTCTCTTATGCAAATGGACTACCTGTAATGGTTGTTACAGCTTATGGAGCTTTGATGATTATTTACCGTTCCGGAATTAAATGGGATATGCCATCAGGGCTTATGTTCTTATCTATGTTTGGATGGGTTGCAGGCGCAATTCCTGCTGTTATTGACGCAACAATCGTCGTGAACCACGTGATGCACAATACCAAATGGGTGCCAGGACATTTCCACACCTATATGGGACTTGGGGTTATCATCATGATTATTGGTTTTATGTATTATTATGTTAAAGTAGAATGTGGACGCCGAGAAAATGAATTTGATAAAGTGAGTGCGGCTATTTATTCTGTATTTTTCTTAGGATTAACGGGGTCTTTCCTTTACGCTGGTAAGATTGGAACTCCTCGTCGTTGGGCAGAACACTTACCGAATTGGATTTTGTCAGATAGAGTAGGAGCGACTTGTGCAATTATTATTATTATGTGTACAATATTCTTTGCCACTCGATTCATTTTCCGTTTGAACTCCCAACAAAGAAACATTTCTAGTGGGAATGATCTTAACGAAAAACCCTTGATGGTTAAATAAATAGACGTATAGATGTGAAGGCTAGCCCGTGGGCTAGCCTTTTATTATTTTGAATGGAAAAAAGCACAAGTGGGGAAATACTAAGAGAACAATCTTTAATTTGGAGGGTTAAATGGAAACCTCACATCAAACAAGATTAACCGCCCCAGAGATAGCCAATCTATGGACGCAATTTCAGAATGAAACGTTAGCAATCTGTATAAATACTCATATGTTAAAGCATATGGAGGACAAAGATTGCCAATTAATTTTTGAGAATGCTATCTCTATATCGACGGAACATATAAAGGATATAGAAAACCTCTTACGTGGAGAAAGCTTCCCCATTCCTCAGGGGTTTAGTATGAAGGATGTGAATCTTCAAGCTCCTCAATTATTTTCAGATATTTTATGTTTAAAGTATTTGCATGAAATGACTATTCATGGCTTATCTGGTTATGCAGTGGCAATGACTACATCTATTCGTCAGGATATGCGTGAGTATTATGAAAAATGTAATCGAGATGGCATCAAAGTTTATAATCAAACCATTGATCTTCTTCTCTCTAAGGGGGTTTATCATCGCCCACCGTATGTTCCAATTCCAGAGGGAACTGAATTTGTTCAGAGTGAAAATTTCCTCGATGGATTGTTTGGGGATAAAAGATCATTAAATGTTATTGAAATTAGTAATATCTATTTTAATTTAAAGAAAAGCATAATAACAAAAGCTATCACAATCGGTTTCAGTCAGACAGCTAAAGCACAAGAAGTCCGCAGATTTTTTGTACGTACAGCGGATATTAAACAGAAACATATCGCTATCTTTAGTACAAGATTAACACAAGAGAGCCTGCCAGCCCCACCATCATGGGACTCGGATGTAACGAATTCCACAACACCTCCCTTCTCAGATCGAATGATGCTTTATCACGTTGGATTTCTGTTTGGTGCGGCCGTCGCTTATTATGGCACAGGATTAGCTACAAGTTTAAGATCTGATTTAGTTTTGGATTATAACCGAACGATTCTCGAGGATGAGAAATTAATTGAAGATTGGATTGATATTATGATTGAAAACAAATGGATGGAGCAGCCTCCAAAATCCATAAACCGCAGAGATTTGGCGAAGATATAACTAGTTGAGGGTATCTCTAAAGTTACGAAGAGTAGCTTTGAAGAGCCCTTTTTTTATGGTTGTGGTTATTCTCTAAAGGTACAAGTAGTAAAAAAATTACCGATACTTTTGAAAAATTCTTTAAACATGGACTAAGTATAGGAATATAGTAGCATTAGTTTAAACCCAACTAGGCCTTAACTAGGCAACAAATGGAGGGGAAAGTATGAGGTCATTAAAAGGTTGGTTGGTAGCGTGCCTTATTTTTATTGTATCATTTTCTTTCATTGGATGTAGTCAGGAGAAGGTGCAAATTGATCCTGAAAAGCAGCTTACCGAGTACACGAAGCCTGCGGTAGTCCGTGTCGTATCCTATACCTCAATTAACTACCAATTAAGTGCAACTCTGTCCAAATATCTTGGGACGAAGACAGAACAGACCTATTATGATGGGGGAATGGGTTCTGGGTCTGTTATTTCAGATAATGGATATATTGTGACGAATGCACATGTGGTGGAGACTGCAAAGCTAGATGATAAGGAAGCAACAAAGCGCTTAGATGATAAGTTTGTAAATGATTTAATCGATTCTCTACAAGCAAATGATCAAAAACAGGGAACTAATTTAGCTCCGTTATGGAAGGATATTGTGAAGGAGCATGTTAAATTAGGGGAGTTAAAACGTGTAAATAAAGTCATTCTTCCTGGAGGAGATAGCTTTATATTTGACGTTAAGAGCTTTGGTGCTCCGATTGGAGAAGGTAAGGATGTTGCTGTTATAAAGATTGATACGAATAACTTGCCGGTTATACAGATTGACCAGAATGATTCGATTCAAACTTCTGATAAAGTAGTGATAGCGGGTTATCCTGGAAAGGCAGACCTTGATGGTCTTGCAGATAAGGATTCTGCACTTGTATCCACTTATACGAACGGAGCCATTGCTGCCAAAAAATCGACGGAGAAGGGGCCGCTTCTTCAATTGGATGCGAATGTGAACCCAGGAAATAGTGGGGGACCTGTCCTATCCAAGGAAGGAAAAATTATAGGGATTGCCACAGCTACTTCAAAGGATGGAATTGGCTGGGCTGTACCATCAAGTACGATATTGGAATATGCACGGCAAGCTGGTGCTGTTATTAATCAGCCAGGTGTAGTGACTCAGAAGTGGCAAGAAGGTTTGACTCTCTATTGGGGTAACTATTATCAAAAGGCGATGCCTAAATTTGAGGAAGTACAGCGATTATACGGAAAACACTATGGTGTTGCTGAATATATTTCTAAATCACAAAAGGCAATTGCTGACGGAAAAGATCGTAAGGACTGGAATGATTATTTAATATGGATAATTGCAGGAGCTGCCGTTCTATTGTTGGTTATCCTAGTATTGGTATTCTTCCTACTAAGGTCAAGGAAGAAAAGGGCAGCAGAAAACTCCAATTTACCAAACAATCCATAAATAAAATTTAGGGATAGCGAATTTAAATTTGCTATCCCTTACTAATTTGGGCTGTAATAGTGGTGATAATCAAATTCAATATGATCACCAGGCTTTAATTTAAGCTCCCTAGGGGTAACCATTGGTTCTTTTCCATTGACAGTGTAAAACCAGCCCAGCTTATCTTTTTCATTATTTTTAATTCCATTAATAGAAGTAAACACTTCCCCATGAAATATGGTTTGAACATCAAAATAATGTACCATAATGTCTAGAACGGTACGGTCGTCTTTAAGTGGGAGCTTTTTTTCTATGATTTGATTTTGGTGATGATCCATAGAGATTGTAACAGTAACTTGGTTTGTGCCTCTTGTGTTTGTTATATAGAATATGACCACCAATAAGAAAATGAAAAATAATAATCGATATTTCATTATATGGCTCCTAATTTTTTAAGCTTCACCCTATTTTACACGATTTTTTTAGTGAGGAAGAATGTTTTTTGTGAATAAAGCTGCCCAGAAGATGGGCAGTTTTTTCGTATTTAATTATTACAACGCGTTAAGCTGTTACAGTAAAATCGGCCGCATTCCAGAGTCTTTTGTGTCATTTATGTTACGTTTGGTATCTGATTGTTCTGTTTTATGATAAATAGTGACTTTTCTCATACCTTATATCTAGGGAGTGATGAAATAATTTTATTGTTACCTCTAGTGCAATTAAGGGAGGGGGGATATACGTTGTTGTCAGTAAACAGTCAAGAGCAAATCATCATATTCTCTATTCAGGATGAATGCTATGCACTTACGATCAATCATGTTGTAGAGATTATCCGTGTTCAAAATATAACAGAAGTGCCTATGACAAGAAATTTTATAGCGGGTGTTATGAATCTACGGGGGAAAATTATTCCCGTTGTCAATTTTCGTGAACGGTTTCGGCTACCTTCTATTCCTTTTAATAAAAAAACAAGAGTCGTTGTCGTCTCTTTTGAAGGAGAACTGGTTGGGCTCATTGTTGATGAAATTAGGATGGTAACCACACTTCATGGAAGTGAGCTTGAAGCAACCCCTAGTATGGTTGGGGGATTGGAGAAGGAATGCTTCGAAGGATTTCTTAAGAATGATGAGATGCTTATCGGCATTTTGAGACTTGAAAAGGTGTTGAGGTTGGAAGAGGAAGTGATTACTAATGGCTGATTTTGATATGTCCGCCTATCTAGGAGTCTTTCTTGAGGAGGTGGAGGAGCAGATCCAGCTGCTCAGTGAACAGCTCCTTGTGTTAGAACAAGATGGTGGAAATATGGATACGATCCAAATAATTTTCCGTGCAGCCCATACCTTGAAGGGATCTTCAGCCACAATGGGTTTTGACACGATGAAGCTGTTAACGCATCGAATGGAAAATATTTTTGATTCTCTACGCAATCATCAATTAACCGTTTCACCCTCTTTAATCAACTTAATGCTAGAGTGCATCGATTATTTAGGGGTATTAAAAGAAGCGATCATGAATGGCACCCTTGATCAAACAAATGTTGAGCCGCTTGTGCAAAGGCTCGATGAATTCAAGAATCAAGCAGACGCACAGCCGAATAATCAAGCACAGCAGAGTGAGTCAATAACAGAATGGAAGGAAGAACAGAAGCTAAGCATTGAAGTCGAGGCAGCCTCATTTGTCCAGTTCGACGAATACCAAAGACAAATAATTTTAACAGCCATTGATTCAGGTTTTCAAGTGTTAATCGTATATGTTCAGCTTATGGATAATGCCTTAATGAAAACGGCACGCGCCTTTCTCATTCATAACAGTTTAAAAGAAGCTGGGGAGATTCTGGCCTCCTATCCACCTATAGAAACGATTGAAGACGAAAGTCAATTTTCTGGAAATCTTGCCTTTGTCATAGCAACGCAACAAACGAAACAATCTCTAATTCATCTTATTAATAGCATTTCAGAGATCAAGACCGTTCACCTATCAGAGGTCACAGAAAAAAGCCTCGTTGAATATGAGCAAGGGAAAAAAATTCAAGTAGTAGAAGCACCTCCAAGAGAAGAGAACAAAGAAAATACGTCTTCACAGCATGTGGACGGGAAGGTTAAGGTAAACCAAACGGTCCGTGTGGATGTGGAAAGGCTTGAGCACTTAATGAATTTGGTTGGCGAACTCGTGATAGATCAAACACGGTTGGTAGATTTGAAAAATCGGCTGGATGACCAATTTAAAGGTCATGAGAATGTATCTGTTCTTGGTGAGGTGGTTAATCACTTCGGTCGTGTAATTAGTGAATTACAGGAAGGGATGATGAAAACTCGGATGCTGCCCATTGAGCAGCTATTCAATCGCTTTCCTCGTATGGTTCGGGATATCTCTCAAAAATCAGGGAAAGAAGTAGAATTCATCATGGAAGGTAAGGAAACGGAGTTAGATCGTAACCTCATTGAAGAGGTTGGGGACCCTATTATCCACCTGATTCGTAATTCATTAGATCATGGAATTGAGTCGCCTGAGGAACGCAGGGAGCTTGGAAAGCCTGAAAAGGGACAGCTTTTGCTAAAAGCAACCCATGAAGAAAATCATATCGTGATCACGATAGCAGATGATGGTCGTGGCATCGATGCACAGAAGGTTAAAAAGTCCGCAATCAAGAAAGGCTTCATAACGGAAGAAGAAGCGAATGGATTAACAGAAAAGGAACTTGTCTTCCTGATTTTTAAATCCGGTATTTCAACAGCAAATCAAGTGACTGAAATATCTGGACGTGGAGTGGGGATGGATATTGTTCGTAGTCATATTGAGAAGCTAAATGGTCTTATTGATATCGATACGGTTGTCGGGCAAGGGACGGTTATTACACTAAAGGTACCTCTGACATTAGCCATTATTCGATCGTTGATGGTTCGCTTAGGTGAAAAGACATTTGCTATTCCCTTGGTGAATGTGACTGAAATTGTACGATTATCAATAAGTGAAGTGAAAACAATTAAGCAACAAGAGGTCGGAGTGATTCGTGGTCGTGTATTACCATTGATTCGCATGGGAAGGAAGTTGAACCTTTCTTCAATAGAAGAGACTAATGAAAATAAACGATTATTTGTTGTAGTTGTTGGTATAGCGGATAAAAGAGTAGGATTGGTGGTTGACCAACTCTCAGGTAATCAAGAGGTTGTCATTAAGTCACTTGGGAAATATATCGGGACCCCTCCTTTTATATCAGGAGCAACGATCATGGGGGATGGAGATGTAGCTTTAATCTTAGATGTAAGTGCAATTATCCGGGAGGAGGGTACGAAGGTCCTTTCCCAAACAGCAGCCGAAACACAAGTATCAAATGAAGATCAAACAAGTATTCAGGTGGTTGCGTTTCAATTGGGTAGTGAAGAATACGGGCTTGATATTCAGATTGTGAAGGATATCATTACTGTACCTAATATTTCACCAGTGATGACAGCACCATCATCTGTCCTAGGGTTAATTAATTTACGAGGGAAATTAATTCCTGTTGTTGATTTGTGTAAAAAACTGAACCTTCATGAAAGTAGACGAACGAAAAAGTCGAGGATTATGGTGATTGAAGTTCAAAATAAGCAGGTTGGTATTTTGGTTGATCAGGTAACTGAGGTAGTCAAATTGGATCACAAGTATTTAGAAGCGGCACCGGATCATGATGTTCATTCTATCGAATCTAGATTTATTCGTGGAATCTTTAATGTACCGGATCGTTTGGTTATCTACCTCGATATTTATCTTGTTCTAGACCAACAGGAATGGTCAATGGCTATGACGGTATAGCTAAATATAAAAGGAAAAGGGTGATTGATATGAGTTGGTTGCGGCATTTAAAGATTGGAAGAAAATTAACACTTCTTATTACCATTAATATTATTTTTTTAATTTCGATTACTTTTATTGGTAACAAGTATATGGGAGATATGAATAAACGAGCCATTGATTTATATAACAACAATACCTTATCCATTCAATATATTAATGATGCCATTGCACAAAGCCGGGCAAATGAGGCAGCCTTTCTTGAATTGGCTATTACAACGGATAAATCCATTGAACAAAAAAGAATAAACGAAATAAAGGATTTCTCTCAAAAATATGATCAAGATATGCAGAAGTTTAGTCAGAGGCAACTAGATTCCTATGAGAGTGAGAGAATCTCCAAATGGAAGGATACGATTGCAAAGTATCGAGATGAAAGGGCTAAAGCCATGAATTTAATAACGGAAGGGAAGAAAGCAGAGGGCTATGCTTATTTCAGAACAAATGCTATCTCGTTATTAGATTCAACAAATGTATTGTTATCAGAGCTTGCAGCTTACAATGTTCAAATGGGTGAAAAGGCCACTACCTCGATTCAAGATTATGAGCATTCAGCAAGCATTATGGTCATTACTATAGCTTCCATTGCAATTATTCTTGCAAGTATTGTTGGTATAACGATCACTAAAATGTTAACGAACCCAATTATAGAAACAATGATGCTGATGGAAAAGGCTGAAGCAGGAGATCTAACTGTCCAAAGCCAATATGTGTCTAAGGATGAACTCGGAATACTAACTCAATCTTTTAACCAGATGTTAAAAGGATTAAGATTAACGATCACACAGGTTGTTGAAAGTGCAGCTAATTTAGCAGCTAGCTCTGAGCAAATATCTGCAAGTACAGAAGAAATTGCCGGAGGAAGTCAACAACAGGCGCAATCAGCTAATAATGCATCAGAATTAGTAAAAGAATTAGCCATATCCGTAGATTCAATCGCGAAGAATGCGGAGCAAGCCGCTATTTCCAGTGAGCAGACAGCCGTATTAGCTTCTCAGGGTGGAGAAGTCATTAAGGATGCATTAATGGGAATGAGGCAAATTGACGAAAAGATGGCGGAATTGGCAGATAAATCCACCCAAATTGGTGAAATTGTTGAGGTTATTGATGATATAGCAGAACAAACCAATCTGCTTGCACTTAATGCAGCCATCGAAGCAGCTCGTGCTGGTGAAGCAGGGAAGGGCTTTGCCGTTGTAGCCGATGAAGTACGTAAACTAGCAGAACGTAGTAGTAAGGCAACGAAGGAAATTGCTGCGCTTATTACTTCTATACAGAATAATACTCATCATGCTGTATCTGCTGTTACGGCAGGAAACGAAAAAATGAACCATGCAGAGAAAACCTTCAATGAAATTGTTGGCGTTGTTCAATCCTCGGCTAGCAAGGTAACAGAGATTGCAGCTGCAAGTGAGGAACAGTCTGCTCAGTCGGCAGGAGTACTAGAGGTTGTTGAAAATATTGCAGCGATAACGCAGCAGACATCTGCTGGAACACAGGAGACAGCAGCGACTGCCAATGATCTATCCAAAATGGCAGATCAATTGAACTCGCTTGCTATTAAATTCAAAATTGCTTAGTGAGGGGATTTACAACAATGTGTAAACCCAATTTAATCCAGGTCCGGTCTATTCAAACCAAAAATGATGTGATCCAATCCATAGAGGAAACCAAGTGGTTAGCTAAAAGATGTGGGTTTGAGGACCGGGATATCCTCTTCTTACAGCTTGCCGTAGAAGAGGCGTGTACGAATGCCTATACACATGGGAAAACAGGTGGAGAAATAAAAATTTGCTGGTACGAGGAACCCGATGGGATTCATATGGAGATTGCTCAAGAAGGAAAACCGTTTGATTTTCAGCGGAGTGATATGGTGAACGTTGGAGAACATGGGAGAGGATTATATCTCATTTATCACTTCATGGATAAGGTTTGGGTTCATGAAGAGGAACAATCTTTCCAATTTCATATGAAAAAATATTTAATGGATACGGAAAGGAGGGGAGGGTTATGACGGAAGGAAATCGTCCACCTTATGAAGTCCTAGGCTGGGTAGAGGATGTAACGATAAAAAATATTGATTTATTTCGTCATTCGTTAAGTCAGTTGATTGAATCTGAACCATCTATTTTGATTCTTGATCTAGAGAAGGTAAACTATTTAAATAGCTCCGCACTAGGAATGATTGCTCAAACAGCTATCGAAGCTCGAAAGAGAAATAAGAAATTTATAATTTGTAATATCGAGGAAACCGTTGAAGAGATCTTCCGGGTAGTTAAATTTGAGAAGTTTATTTCATTCTTTAAGACGAAGGCAGAAGCGATCGACTATGGAACTAGATAATAGTTATCTTAAACTATCAAAGGAGATTTTCGACAATATACTAGAAGGTTTTATGATCACAGATAACCATCATAGAATCTTAGATGTGAACGCCTCGTTTACTCGTATTACAGGGTTCACTCGAGAAGAGGTTATTGGTGAAAATCCAAGAATTCTAAAATCAGGTCAACATGGTCCAGAGTTTTATAAAAATATCCTTCGATCCATTGGTGAGGATGGAAAATGGGTAGGGGAGATTTGGAACTGTAAAAAAAA
>DATFAS010000006.1:0-11361 GCA_035254305.1 Bacillota bacterium | reverse complement strand
TGTGCAGGGGTCTTCCCCGCTTCCCGAATCAACTGGAGAATGTGATTGGTGTTCACTTTATGCGTACAAGCTGCGGCAGAAACAACATTTTCCTCCATCATGGTTGATCCGAAATCATTACATCCATAGCTTAAAGATCTTTTACCAATAATAGGGCCCATAGTTACCCAAGATGACTGGAAGTTTGCTATATTATCAACCATAATTCGACTAATGGCTACATTGAGGAGATATTCTTCACCTGTAACCTTTTCTGCCTTTAAGTTGGTGTTATCCGGCTGAAATGTCCAGGAGATAAACGCAGTGAACCCTTTCGTTTCATCCTGTGCTTCACGAATACGAAGCATATGTTGGATTCGTTCCTCCATCGATTCTCCAAAGCCAATAACCATCGTAGCTGTAGTAGGAAGTCCTACACGATTGGCCATTTTCATGACGTCGATCCATTCCTGCCAAGATCCTTTTTTACGGCTAATTTTCATTCGAGTACGATCATCCAGTATTTCTGCGCCTGCACCAGGTAAAGAATCTAATCCTGCTGCCTTTAATTCTTTTAACACCGTCTCTACCGGAAGATCAGATACCTCAGCCATGCGAACAATTTCAGCTACAGATAGTGAATGCATGGTGATTTGTGGGAAATGCTGCTTGATCTTTCGCAAAAGATTAGTGAAATAATCTAATTTCAAGTTTGGATTTGTTCCACCCTGCATGAGGATTTCAGTGCCCGAAACATCTACAGTTTCTTGAATTTTCTGGAGGATAACCTCATCCGACAAAACATATCCTTCCTCATGTCCAGGAGGCCTATAGAAGGCGCAAAATTTACAATAGGTATCACAAATGTTCGTGTAGTTTAGATTACGCCCAATAACAAAGGTTGTAATCGGTTCAGGATGCCACTTCTGCATAATTAGATCAGCTGCATGTCCAATTTTTTCAATGTCTTTACTTTCGTATAACCGAATTCCATCCTCTAATCCCAATCGTTCTCCTTTAAGGGCACGATCTAGTATTAAATCTATAGACACTTAAACATCCATCCTTTCCTATAGCTGTCCTTCTCGACGGTTGTTTCCATCTACCAAATATAAGTCCGTATAATGAACAATTCGTTCCATGATTCGTTTCGCCTTAAGGGATTCAATTCCCCCTTTAGCCGAATAGGATAAATGCTCTTCTAATAACTTGTAATTATAATTGGAAGTATAGAGAGTGGGTAGATTTTCAGAGATCCGATACTGAAGCAATGCTCCGAGTATTTCATCTCTTGCCCAAGGGGATAAATTCTCCGCCCCAATATCATCCAAAATAAGAACAGGTACATTCTTCAATGTAGAGACTTTATCCTGTAAGGAATGGTCTTGAAGAGAATCCTTAATTTCCCGGAAAAAATCCGGAGTATAAACCATTAGCGAAGAGATTCCACGATCTGCTAATTTCCGAGCTGTGGCAGCCATAAGATGGCTCTTGCCAACTCCAAGAGGACCATATAAATAAATCCCCTTCATCTTCCGGTCCTTACTTCCTGGCTCTACCCTTAAGCAGAATTCTAACAAAGCCTTGAATGCATCAAATCGCTTAGGATCCTGTTCAAAGTTTTGAAAGGTCGCCGATAATACATCCCTTGGGATGTAATGAGATTTAATTAAAGCTTCACGCTGCAACTGCTCCTTACGACCAATCCATTTTGGACAAGCTGTATAAACCGTCTCAAGGTAACTCCCTGTCCAATTCAGTTTCGCTTGATGCCCCTTAACAAGGTTAGAGCAAGTATGCAAGCTCGTACATTGATTACAATGATGAAGGTCAGCAATAGCTTGATCTAATTTAGCGATGGATCGATCAAGCACATCCCTACTAATTTCAGGATGGGCAACTAGTAATTCTTTTACAATAGGATGACCATATATCGACTCGGCAATTTCCTCGAATGATGGTATACCCCGCGGCGCTTTCCATTTGAGACCTGAAATGGCTTTACCAATTGGTTGCACATTTCCACTCCTTCTATCAGTCTATTTCTCCTAATGCACGCAACAGCTCAAGGGCTTCTTTTTTCTTGTGTTCATCCACTTCTTCTTGCTGCTCGTTACTTGGGATTTGCTTATGCTCCATCTGTCGAACAACCCATTCAGGTAATTCGTCCTTCTTAAGAACATTTCTAGAGGAGGGACTCTTAGGAGTTGTTTCCTTACGAGTTTTCCCCTTCTGTTTTGTATCATGATAAAGCTGCTTGGCCTGCTCTAGAGCCTGATCCACTGTTTGAATAGCTAATCTTTTCCAATGGGAGGCAATTTTTTGGATGAGGGCTTTGGGTAGCTGCTTATTATTTGTTATCATTACGTATTCGAGGAGAACATTAATAACTCCTGGCACAAGCTTGTAATGTTCAGTCAGTTCCTCTACTAATTTAATATCTGCTGGAGAAGCCTTTCCTCCATCTTGATAAAGTTCCAGCAAAGCAATCGGTGAAAGCTTAGATAATGCCTGCTTGTGCTCTTGCTCGCGGCTCTGCCCACCACCAATAGGCTCACTCTCCGTGCTAGGTTGCAACACTGCTTTTTGCCCAACAACAGGCTGCTGCCCCTGATGAGAACGTAGATACCAATCCTTAATAAACCACCTTAAACGTGCAGCATCTAATTCATTATGGTCATTATAAACATAGGGCTCTTGTAAAAAGTAGGAGAGCTGCATATCGTCAATCTGATAGAAAAAAGAAAGTTCCTTAAGTAATTCACAAATCTCCGGTCCTAAAGTTCGGCTTTTTCCTAAAGTTTTCGGTAGTGAAGCTTCTAAAAAAACAAAATCAGGATCAATTTGCCTGAAGTAAATTCCCGAACTACCATCCTTACCCATGTCTTGGTAGCTTTCTTTCGCCGGATACATAGATTCCATCTGGGATAGGAAATACTCCGTTTCAGACCCACTTGCAATCGTCAATTCTGTTGGCATGATACTAGAAAAAACCTCATCAAATCCTTTTGTAATTTCTTCACGATCCCCCTTAACCTCAAGCTCATTCTTCCTAACCAAAAACTTTTCTCTTAGATAATGGTATCTACTTTTTCCCACACGATTAAGTAGAATCATACTCATCATGTCATCACCGAAAAAAGCTGTAGGAAGCATTGGGGGTAGCAATTTATACTCAAAAAGCTGGTTTCCTTGCTCCGAGAAAATTCTTACGGTTTGCATTAATCCAACAGCCTCAAGTGTTTCTCTAGCCTTAACAAGCTGATTAAGAGGAGTTCCCATGACACTCATTAACGAACGATGATTTATACAGGCTTTTTCATCGATCATATGCTCATGATAGAGAGTAATATACAAACTAACGGATAGTGGTCCTATTAACGGTTGATAGAGTTGGGTAACGTAATTCAAATCACTAGGACTTATCGGTTTCCCCATATAAACAATATAAGGGTCACCAGGAACAATATCTTTCCAACCAAAGCCCATTTCTTCTATTTCTCCCCCGTATAAGTATCCTTAAATTATACCAAATGAGACTTTAAGCACCACCTACAAATATTTCATGGAGTCTCTTTGATCTCTTTTTATTTCCCAAGTAATTCTTCCAGTTCTTTAATAAAAACATTGATATCTTTAAATTGGCGGTAGACAGAAGCAAATCGCACATAGGAAACTTCATCCACCTCATATAGAGATTTCATCACCAATTCTCCAATATCCTTACTTAAAATTTCGGATTTCCCTGAGCTTCTCAATTCGTGCCCAATACGGTCTACAATCTTTTCAAGTGTTTCGAGTGGGACAGGACGTTTCTCACATGCCCTTACCATTCCACGTAGGATCTTTTCTCGACTAAATTCTTCTCGGTTTCCGTCTTTCTTTATGACTAAAAGTGGACTTTCTTCTACTACCTCAAAGGTCGTAAAGCGATGGCCGCATTCTTCACATTCTCTTCTTCTACGTATCGATCTTGCTTCATTCACAGGTCTAGAATCTAATACACGTGAACCGTTGTATTGGCAAAGTGGGCAACGCAAAAGGATCAACTCCCATTCTCTTAGGTCAAACATTAATTACTATTTTATCACACCATCTTAGAAAAAAGTAAATGGTGCACTTAAGGTTCAAATGCACCATTCTCATTCTTGATTATACTTCTTGTAAAATCTCCATATGTGGTTCATTTACTTTAAGTGGTCCAATCCCACGAGGAATCTCCATATATTCGGCTGTTTTTGCTTCCAAAAATTCAGCAATAAAATGGGCAGCTATATTCGGATCGATGGTTTCTCCACAAGTATAGACATCAACACTTGCATAACCGTGCTCGGGGAAGGTATGAATGGTTAAGTGTGATTCAGAAATAACCACAACCCCACTAATTCCTTGTGGGTTAAATTTGTGAAAGGTTACTTCCCTAATATCCGCACCCACTTCTAATGCTGCATCAACCATCACTTTCTCAATTGTCTCTTGATTATCGAGCCTCTCTGGATTACAATCCCAAAGCTCTGCAATCACATGGCGTCCTAGCGTCTCCATTGAATTATTTTCTTGCATACTCTTTTCCCCCTTTCTTTTATCGTTACCCTAGGGAGAATTTTCATCCTAATGAAAGAAGGAATCGTCCTTTATACTAGACGATTCCTTCTTTTATTCTAAACGGAAAGCTTTACTTTATTATCCTTTTGTGCTGCCTCAGAAACAAGCTTAACAAGATCCACAACACGACAGGAATAACCCCACTCGTTATCGTACCAAACCATCACTTTCACTTGTTTATCGGCCATAACCATGGTTGAAAGACCATCAACTATGGAGGAGTGCTCATTGCCGTTGAAATCACCTGATACAAGAGGTGCCTGAGTAAATTCAATGTATTTATTCATTTCATTATTAGCTGCTTGCTTCAATGCATTGTTTACTTCTTCAACCGTTACACTCTTCTTCAATGTTACGACTAAATCAACAATAGAAACATTTGGTGTAGGAACGCGAAGTGCAAGTCCATTTAATTTTCCTTTTAATTGAGGTAACACTTTAGCTACTGCTTTAGCTGCACCAGTCGTTGTAGGAATAATGGATTGTCCACATGCTCTAGCACGACGGAGATCCTTATGAGGATTATCGAGATTCAGCTGATCATTCGTATAGGAATGAACAGTAGTCATCATCCCATATTCAATTCCGAATACTTCATCTAAAATTTTAGCCACAGGTGCCAAACAGTTTGTTGTACAAGACGCATTCGAGATGATAGAATGTTTATCATATTCGAAGTCCTGTTCATTTACACCCATAACGATGGTAACATCTTCATCCTTACCTGGTGCAGTAATAACAACCTTCTTAGCTCCCCCAATAAGATGCTTACCCGCACCCTCATGATCTCTAAACTTACCAGTTGCTTCTACTACTACTTCAACACCAAGATTTCCCCAAGGAAGCTTACTTGGATCTCTGTCACTTAATAGTTTGATTTCTTTATTATTTACGAAGATGGATTGATCTTTAGCCTCAACATTTCCTGGAAAAGTCCCATGAATGGTATCATATTTAATCAAATGGGCTAGGGTTTCTGCGGGATAACTTGCATTGATGGCAACAATATCAATTTCCGGATCCATAACGGCCTTACGAAAAACCATTCTCCCAATACGTCCGAAACCATTAATCCCTATTTTAGTGGTCATAAATCAGTTCCCCTTCCACAATTATCACATACTATATCCTCTCTCTTATTATAATAAGTATGACACATTTTGCAATCGGTTAATGGAAAAAATTTTAATTGAAAAAATTCAGACATATTACCATGAAAATAGCTTTCTTGTATGATTTCCAAGAAAGCTTATTGATAAATTTCCCTATATTTTCCGTAAAAATAAAGGACTCGTTGTACATAGTGTCTTGTCTCACCATAAGGGATACTATCCAAATGTTGATAGGTTCCATCCCATGTATTATCCTTTAACCACTTCTCCACATTTCCAGGCCCGGCATTATAAGCAGCAATTACCGCAAAATGGTTATGATGAAACTTCCTTTCCAAAAAAGCTAAATACCAGGCACCTATCGTAATATTCGTCTGAGGATGCTCCAATTGATCTAATGTCTCCTGAGGCAACCCTGCTTGCTCTACAATCCACAAGGCAGTGTCTGGCATAAGCTGCATTAACCCCTTTGCCCCTTTAGTAGAGACTCTCTCGCTTTTAAAATTACTCTCAATTTGAATAATAGCAAAAACAAGATGTGGGTCTACATTATATTGATTTGTAGCTTCCTTCACTTCGTCCTGAAAACGAATAGGATACATGGTTTTCCAAAATAAAGGGCTGTTCAGTAGATAAAATAATACTAGTAATAGACATAGAAAAGTGAATTTACGATTGATTGACAGCTCCATCCCTTAAGTTTCCTTCGTTAATTTCATAAATAGTTGCCTTACCTGCTGCTTCGTTATTTCTTCAGATTGGCTATTATCAATAACAAAGTCAGCAAGCTTTTTCTTTTCTTCTATATCCATCTGGGATTTCATTCTAGCCAAGGCTTCTTCCCTGGAAAGACCATCCCGAGTGATTAATCTTAAAAGCTGAATATCTTCAGGGACATATATGACGATCACCGCTTCTACTGTATTGGTTCGCTTCGATTCAAAGAGAAGTGGGATATCCATAATGATTAGAGGTGGCTTCAAGCGCTTAGCAGCTTCTTTCTTCTCATCCATACGGCTGCGGATAAGTGGATGAAGAATATCATTTAAGTCTTGACGTGCCTGCACATCTGAGAAAACAAGTTCACCTAGGGCCTTCCGATTTAATTCTCCTGCTTCATCCAAAATACCTCGGCCAAACCGCTTAACCACTAGCTCAAGACCTTGTTCACCTGGGGTAACAACTTCTCGGGCCACCTTATCTGCATCAACTACCACACAACCGAGATCTTCAAGCATTTTTGCAACGGTGCTCTTTCCACAGGCAATCCCTCCTGTTAAGCCCAAGACCATTGATTTCAGTTCCCCCTCTTCATTTTTTTACCAAATCCTCGATATTCCAAAGAGAATTAAGATAATTCCCGGAATAAATGAAACACGCTTTAACCAAGGAATATTCGAATACAAGAAACCAAGACGAAGTCCAAGTAAAATACAGCTAGTACTTAGCACAGATACCATAAACGCCGTTAAAAGAGGAGAATATCCCATTAGGGCAGCACCAATCCCTGCACCAAAGGCATCCATAGATAGTGCCATTCCTAGAATCGCAGCTTCTCCACCTGTTATCGTTCCCGAACGGTCCATGTCTGCAACGGTCGGTCTCTTTAAAATATGAATCACTAAACCTAATTTCTTCAATTCAATATTTAATACTGACTGTGGTTCTAATCCTGTTTCTAATTCAATTTCCGAATGGGAAGAACCCGGATTTTCTGTCTCTTTGTTTTGCCTAAGATTAAAAATTGCCCATGCGCCAACGCCTATAAGTATCCATGCCCCTAGAATATTTGCATATTTTAGGTTGATATAGGATGAAACCAAATTACCTAACATCATAGAAATTAGGATCACAGTTGCTGAACAGCTGGTAATGATAAGAATGGAGGGAAAGGGGATTTTGATTTTCCTTAACCCATAGCTAATTCCTACTCCAAATCCATCCAAACTGACTGCAAAAGCTAACACGAGCAATGATAAATAGTGAAGCACTTTTATTCCTCCTTATCATGGCTATACACACATGATATGGATTTAGAAATTAGGCTGTGCTTCTTAAATTTATGAACGCTTTTATTTTATTTACGTATTTTTTGACAGTATGGGCAAAAATGTGTGCCCCTACCAGCTACAAACATCTTTTCTATAGGGTTCCCACAACGCCCACAGGGTTCTCCCTCTCTACCATAGGCCTTTAGCTGAAGCTGAAATGTACCCATTTCTCCTTGTCCATTCACATAAGATTTAACAGAGCTACCACCACGTTCAACCGCTTCTTGCAATGTCTCCCTAATGGCTTGATGCAGTTCAGTCATCTTCTTGGCCGATAACGACTGAGCTTCTGTTTCTGGATGAATCCTTACTTTATATAGAGCCTCGTCTACATAAATATTCCCTAACCCTGCAATAAATTCCTGGTTTAACAATAGTGGCTTTATTTTCGTCTTTCTTCCCTTCAATTTGTTCTTAAAGGAAACCAGTGTAAACTCAGGCAATAATGGCTCAGGCCCTAACTTACTTAGGGGAGGGAACAATTCCTCCTCCCCCTTTCTCCAAACTTCCATTGTTCCAAATTGTCTTACGTCCTTATAACGTAAATCTGTACCATCAGTAAATTGGAAAATAACATGCGTATGTTTCTCCACTATTTCATTGCGAAGATAGACCCCATATCTACCCTCCATTCGCAGGTGAGAAACAAGAACAAGATCATCTAGTACAAACTTTAAATATTTACCTCTACGTTCAATATCCTGAATGGTTTGGCCTTTAAGTAACAAGCTAAACTCTGCGATATCTTCCGGTTTGCGTATAATCCGTGGAAGACGTACGTAGACATTTTCAATCATTTTTCCAACGACTAATTCTTTAAGGGTACGACGAACAGTTTCAACCTCAGGTAATTCCGGCATGACAACTCTCCTTATTTTGCTTCATACCACGTTGGTCCATAGTGTACATCTACCTTCAACGGAACGTCTAATGCTAAGGCATTTTCCATCACTTCAGAAACAATGTTCATCATTTCTTCTAGCTCATCAGCGGAAACTTCAAATAACAGTTCATCATGAACTTGAAGAAGCATACGGCTTTTCATATTTTTCTCTTTAAGTACCCTGCCCATATCCACCATAGCCAATTTAATGATATCTGCTGCAGTTCCTTGGATTGGAGTATTCATTGCCGTTCTTTCGGCAAAACTGCGGATATTAAAATTACTGTGGTTAATCTCAGGAAGATATCTTCTACGATGTAATAAAGTCGTGACGAAGCTATCTCGTCTTGCCTTCTTTACAATATCCTCCATATACTGCTTTACTCCTTGAAATACCGAGAAATATCGATCAATAAATTGTGCAGCTTCTTTACGAGTGATATTTAAATTTTGCGATAATCCATAATCACTAATCCCATACACAATACCAAAATTTACAGCCTTTGCCTGTCTGCGCATATCAGAAGTTACTTGTTCACGGGGTACCCCAAATACGTCCATCGCTGTTTTCGTGTGGATATCCGCATTCATATGGAAGGCTTCCTTAAGATTCTCATCACCAGCAATATGAGCTAAAACGCGCAGCTCAATCTGTGAATAATCAGCTGAAAGAATCAACCAATTCTCTTGAGAAGGAACAAAGGCTTCTCGTATTTTACGTCCTTCTTCTAAACGTATAGGTATATTCTGCAAATTAGGCTCAGTACTGCTTAACCTTCCAGTCGCTGTTGTTGCTTGATTATAACTCGTATGGATTTTCCCTGTTTTGGGGTTAATTTCTTTCATTAACCCTTCAATATAGGTAGAATGAAGCTTGCCGAGCTGCCGGAAGTGAAGAATTCTTGGAATAATTTCATGCATTCCTTGCAATTTCTCCAAAACCTCTGCATTCGTCGAATAGCCCGTCTTCGTCTTCTTTAATGGCGGAAGCCCCAGTTTATCAAAAAGAATTTCACCAAGCTGCTTAGGTGAATTAATATTAAATTCCTCACCTGCTAGCTGATAGATTTCCTTTGTAAGAAAACTAAGCTTTATTTCCAACTCTTCCCCCATCTTTTGCAGCTTTTGACTATCTACTCCAATTCCCGTAAATTCCATATCAACTAAAACAGCAGCAAGAGGCATCTCCAAATCGTGAAATAAGGATTCCATATCCCTCTCTTTTAATTGTTCTTGAAGTGAATCCCACGATTTTTTGATAGCTAAAGCTTTCCTTGAAACATGCTCGGCAGCTAACCCAGGATCGATTGTAAGAGACTTCGTCCCTTTACCATAGACATGATCGTCAGTAGCAAGAACAAATCCACAAGCTCTTCTCGCCACTTCACTAAGCCCAAAATCTGTTTCCGTTGGATTAACTAAATATGAAGCCAGCATCACATCATCACGAACACCCTTTAACTCAACCTGATGCCAGCGAAGAGCAACCATTGCCCGTTTTAGATCATAAATAATTTTATCATTTTCATTTTCTAACCAGTGAGTAAAGCTTGGCCATTGTGATAGGACTTCGAACGGTATATAAAAACAATTTCCGTTGCTTTCCACACCGAATCCAACAATCTCTGCACGGTGATAGTTATCTCCCTTTAATTCAACATGCAATGCACAACCGTTTAACAGAAACTGCTCAAACTGATTACAGTTATCTTCTGTTACCGTGGTGTATTCCAACTCCTCCACTTCCTGCTGTAATTCTTGCGGTACACAAACACGATCATAAAGCGATTTGAATTCAAATTTTTTAAAAGTATTGTAAATCTTTTCTTCCTTAAATCCATGATATACCGTTTCCTCAATTTCTATTTCAATCGGAGCAGATCTTAGGATCGTGGCTAATTCCTTACTCTTAATCGCATCTTCACGGTTTTCCCTAATCTTTTCTTGCAGCTTCTTACCCGATACCTGTTCTACATGTTCGAGTACATTTTCTACTGATCCAAATTCATGCAAGAGCTTTAATGCCGTCTTCTCTCCAACACCCGGTATTCCAGGTATGTTATCAGAGGCATCCCCCATTAACCCTTTTAGATCAATAATTTGTGCAGGGACTAAACCATATTTTTCTTGGATAGATTCTGGAGTGTACCATTCAATCTCACTAATTCCTTTTCTTGTAAGCGCAACATGAACATTCGGTGAAACTAATTGAAGCATATCTTTATCACCCGTAACAATAACAGCCGAAATTTTCCTTTGCTCCGCCTGTTTGGTCATCGTTCCAATGATATCATCTGCTTCATAGCCTTCTAATTCAAAGTGTCGAATATCAAATGCATCTAATAGTTCTCTAATGTATGGAAACTGCTCTGAAAGTTCCCCCGGTGTCTTCTGTCTACCACCCTTATAATCCTTATACTCCTGATGTCTAAATACTATTTTACCTGCATCAAAAGCCACTAAGAGGTGTGTGGGTTTCATTTCCTCTATTACTTTAAGGAGCATCGTCGTAAATCCGAAAACAGCATTCGTATGTAGTCCATTAGCATTACTTAATAATGGCAATGCATAAAATGCTCGATTAGCAATGCTGTTTCCGTCGATAATGATAAATTTATTATTCATACTTCCCGACACCCCCGTCATTCTTCCATTGCTTCATCTTATCATAGGTTGTTTTTCCGAGCAAAAGACGAAGTATACGATCTATTTATAAACCAAAACTCTTAAA
>DATFAS010000005.1:0-6198 GCA_035254305.1 Bacillota bacterium | reverse complement strand
TGATTAATCACATTAAGGTGGTGAAAACATGCGAACAGAAGTAGAAGTAGAATTACAATCACAAAATGCACCAAAATCTAAAATGACGATATGGGCTATTCTAATATTTTTAGCTGTTGCTATTATTGGTCTTTATAATGTGAAGTGGGCACCATATTATCAGAAAGCATTTCTTGCTGCGAATACACATGATATAGGAGCCTCTATAGTAAGTGGAAAAGCAAACGTGGCACCTGCTCCATCCTGGCAGGCAGCATGGAGTTATGCAGTTGCTTATTATAATGCGATTTGGAAAGCGGCTTTACTAGGAATTCTATTAGGATCTCTTGTTCAAGTATTGATTCCTAAGGATTGGCTCGTTCGTGTATTGGGAACGAAGTCATTTCGAAGTACGGCGGTAGCAGGAGTATCCTCCCTACCAGGAATGATGTGAACATGCTGTGCCGCACCGCTGGCCGTGAGCCTGCGAAAACAATTTGCTTCAGTTGGAGCAGCATTAGCCTTTTGGCTTGGGAACCCTGTCCTTAACCCTGCTACATTAATTTTTATGGGGTTTGTTCTTGGTTGGAAGTTTTCTATCTTACGAATCATTTCAGGAGCTATTTTAGTTTTTGGTGTTTCTTATTTTGCTAATCGATGGGTTCATGAAGATGATCTTAAAGGAGATCAATTTGATCTGCCTGTTGTCAGTGAGGTCTCAACGGATGGATTCCTCCTTCGTTGGATGAAATCACTTTGGGCTTTATTTATCAATGTGATTCCGGTCTATCTAGTAACCGTTCTTGCATTAGGGGCAGCACGTGCTTGGTTGTTTCCGGCTGTTGACCCTAGCTGGGGAAATAGTATTGGAGCTATGATTGGGCTTGCCATTGTGGGAACCTTGTTCGTAATTCCGACCGCAGCGGAAATTCCCATTACCAAAACGATGATGTCTTATGGGTTAGGAACAGGTGCTGCAGGAGCCCTCATAATGACTTTACCTGCAGTTAGCTTGCCTTCCCTACTTATGGTGAGAAAGGTATTCCCTGCAAAGGTATTATGGTTCCTAGCAGCTATGGTCATGTTAATTGGATTCTTAACTGGACTGGTGGCCATGATCTGGATCTAATTTAAACGTTTTTTAAACGACTCTCTAAACTAAAATAGAGGGTCGTTTTTAATTTCTTTCAGCCTATGTTCCTTGGTATAATTGAATGAAGTGAAAAACTTTTTAAGCAGCTTGGTGATGGTCAGTTGCAGGATGTACCGGAGAATTCTTAACAAACTAAGCGATTACAGAAAAGTGGAGGGTATTAGCTGTGTTAGAAATCGAATTAACGAAAGTAATCAAAGAGCTTGTTGATAGTATTTTTCCTCGCTTAGTTGAAATGAGAAGGCATTTCCACATGTATCCGGAGTTAAGTCATAAAGAATATGGAACAACTGCGAAAATTAATGGAATTTTAGACGAATTTTGCATTGATACTCTTCCTTTGAATTTACCAACAGGTACTGCTGCAATCATTCATGGAAGCGAGGATGGCCCAGTTATTGCGATTAGAGGAGACATTGACGCTTTGCCTATTCAAGAGGAAAGTGAACTTCCTTTTAAATCGAGAGTAGATGGCGTGAGCCATATGTGTGGTCATGATGTGCACACTACTGTTGCTTTGGGATCGGCTATTGTTTTGAAGGAACTCAATGAAAAATTGAACGATCCTATCCCTGGATCAGTTAAGTTTCTGTTTCAACCTGCAGAAGAATTAGAAGGTGGAGCAGAATCGATGATTGAAGCAGGTGTCCTTCAAGATGTGAAAGCGATTATTGGGTTACATAATTATCCTGATCTTCCTGTTGGTACGCTTGGGATTAAAGAAGGCTTCCTCATGGCGAGTGTTGATGACTTCTATCTTACCATTAAGGGAAAAGGAGGGCATGCAGGAATCCCTGAAAACACGATTGACCCGATTGTCATTGGATCAGCGGTTGTTCAGCTTCTACAGACGATTGCCAGCCGAGTCATTAGCCCGAAGGATTCTTGTGTTATAACAATTGGTCAGTTTCATGCAGGAACGATTAATAATGTGATTCCTGATCGGGCATATATTGATGGAACGGTTCGATCATCTAGTAATGAAGTTAGAGAACGAATTGAAAAGATCTTTAAACAATTAGTTTCCCAAACTGTCGCTGCAATGGGTGGAGAGGTTGAGATCGAGTACAAGAAATTAATGCCACCGGTGATTAATCATCCCCAAATTGCTCATAGCTTAAGGCAATCAGCAGCTAAAGTGGTGGGGATAGACAATACCGTAGAGGCTGAGCCCACGATGGGCGGGGAAGATTTCTCCTTTTATCAGCTACAAGTACCGGGATGCTATTTTTGGCTTGGTTCCGGGAATAAGGATGAAGGAATTATCCATAACTGGCATCATCCGAAGTTCATGGTTGATGAGGAGGCATTAAGAATTGGCGTGATCATGATGGTTCAATCTGCGTTGGACCTTATGTTGAAGCTGAAATAGAGCATACAGAAAGATTCTCATTAATTTGAGAATCTTTTCTTTTTCGATTATTCAGGTGTACACAAAAAATTGCTAATAGTGTTATAATCAACTCTAGAGGGAATTTTTTCTATAAAAGGGGGGAGAGATATGATAGAATTCCGCCAAATCAATAAACACTATGGTTCCTTTCATGTGTTGAAAAATATTGACTTGAAGATTAATGAAGGGGAAGTAGTGGTTATCATCGGCCCCTCTGGTTCTGGAAAGAGCACACTTCTTCGATGTATCAATCGACTTGAAGCTGTTTCTTCCGGAGAGCTAGTTGTTGATGGTTTTCATGTTAATGACAAGAAGACGGATATTAATAAACTCCGCCAGGAGATTGGAATGGTCTTCCAACATTTTAATTTATATCCGCACATGAAGGTTATTGACAATATTACATTGGCACCAATGAAGGTACGGGGAACACAGAAGGAAGAGGCTGAGAAGATTGCTCGGCAGTATCTAGACAAGGTGGGTATCTCACAGAAAGCCGATGTCTATCCGTCGAGTTTATCAGGTGGACAACAACAAAGGGTGGCCATTGCTAGAGGATTAGCTATGAAGCCTAAAATTATGTTGTTTGATGAACCTACTTCTGCACTTGACCCAGAGATGATTGGGGAAGTACTTGACGTCATGAAGAACCTGGCTAAGGAAGGCATGACCATGGTCGTCGTTACTCACGAAATGGGATTTGCTAAAGAAGTGGCAGATCGAGTCATTTTCATGGATCAAGGCCAAATCGTAGAAGAAGGTACACCTGAGCATTTCTTTAGCAACCCGCAAGAAGAAAGAGCACGACTCTTCTTGAGTCGTATCCTACAACATTAATACATATAGGGGGTTATGAAATGAAGAAGTGGAACAAAATGCTAGGTCTAAGTCTTATGTCTCTATCATTGGCTGTAGTAGCTACAGGATGTGGTTCGGGTTCTAAGGAGGCAGCTCCTTCAAAACCATCTGGTGAACAGAAGCAAAATGGAAACGCTGCCACATCACAAGGTGGATCTACTCTGAAGGCAATTAAAGATAGAGGCAAGATTGTAGCGGGTGTTAAATATGATACACATCTATTTGGAGAAAAGGACACTAAGGATAATCAAGTGAAGGGCTTTGACATTGATATGGTTAAAGCTATCGCTAAGGATATCTTAGGTGATGAGAATAAAGTAGAATTAAAGGAAGTTACCTCGAAAACACGGATTCCTATGCTTAAGAATGGCGATATCGATATGATCGTAGCCACAATGACGATTACGGAGGATCGTAAGAAGGAAGTTGATTTCTCTAACGTCTATTTCAAGGCAGGACAATCCTTACTTGTACCAAATAGCTCTGCAGTGAATGGAATTGCAGATCTGAAGGGTAAGACTGTTATTGCCGTTAAAGGATCTACTTCTACAAAGAATATCCGAGAAAAGGCTCCAGAAGCGAAAGTAACTGAGTATGAAAATTATGCAGAGGCCTTTACAGCTTTAAAATCTGGAAAGGGTGACGCTTTAACTACAGATAATGCCATTCTCCTTGGAATGAAGGAACAAGATTCTAACTTCAAGCTTGTTGGTGGTTTATTTACAGATGAGCCCTATGGTATTGCCATCAAAAAGGGTGATAAAGAAATGGTGGATGCTGTAAATGCTACTCTGAAGAAAATGGAGGATAATGGGGAATACGATAAAATCTACGAAAAATGGTTTAAGGAAAAACCAAAGAAATAAAGAGTGTAGTAAGGGATGGGCTGACAAAAGCGTTCATCCCTTTCTATTGCAATATGTGTAAGTAGAAAGGAGGATTCCCCGTGTTGGATTTCTCAATTTTAGTTGATCATCATAAAGAGTTTCTATCTGGTTTTATGACAACCATTGAGGTAAGTGTACTAGCCCTTATTGCTAGTTTTATATTGGGATTGATCATAGCGGTTATGAGGATTTCTCCCATCTCTATCCTGAAAGCAATTGCCACGGCATATGTGGAGTTTGTCCGTAACACTCCATTACTTATTCAGGTATTCTTCTTTTATTTTGGATTACCGGCAATTGGAATCCAGTTAAATCCTTTCTTAAGTGGTACCTTCGGGTTAACCATTTATACGGCATCTTTTATTGCAGAGGCGATTCGTGCGGGGATTCAATCGGTTCCAAACGGACAAATGGAGGCTGGGCGTGCATCGGGATTATCTTATATTCAAACGATGTACTATATTATCCTTCCCCAAGCAGTGAAATTGGTTATTCCCCCCATTGGGAATCAATTTCTTAATTTAGTAAAGAACTCCTCTATCCTCGGTGTTATTTCGGGTACGGATTTGATGTATCAAGGGGATCTGATATCGGCTAGCACCTTCGTAGTGTTTGATGTTTATATTTTTGTTGGGATCTTTTATTTGATTTTAACCATTCCACTTAGTTTTCTAGTGAGATACCTAGAACGCAGATTAGCTGTAAGTGGATAGAAAGGAGTGAACCAGAATGGACTTTCAAGGGGCATATAGCAGTGCAAATCTTGCCTTTTTGTTCCAGGGGTTTACAGTAACCATATGGGTTTCGGCCGTTTCCATTTTACTTTCCTTTGTTATCGGGTCTTTCTTTGGGATCATTCGTTATTCCAAAATTCCCGTGGTATCTTGGATTGCAGGGGTTCTGGTAGAGACTGTTCGAAACCTCCCATTACTATTAATTATTTTCTTTGTTTTCTTTGCTCTTCCAGAGGTTAAAATTAAATTACCGGTGACAACGGCAGCGATTGTGGCCTTAACGATTTTTGAGTCTGCCTTAATTGCTGAGATTGTTCGAAGTGGATTAAATTCAATACCTAAAGGACAAATTGAAGCAGCAAGGTCCTCGGGATTAACCTATGTTCAAACACTTTGGTATATTGTTTTACCTCAAGCCTTGAAAAGAATGATCCCACCCTTGGTGAGTCAATTTATCTCGTTAATTAAGGATACATCTTTAGCTGTGATTATCGCTTTACCAGAAATGATGCATAATGGGCAGATCATTTATAGTAAGAACGTAAATTATGTCATCCCCATTTTTATACTTGTGGCTATTTTGTACTTTGCTATCAATTACACTTTATCGAATATTGCTTCCTTATTGGAGAAGCGATTATCGACTTAACGTTAAAAAGTTGTTTATGATTTGATTTGGATATGGGGAATTCCCATATCCAAATTTTCATTTATTCTAGTGAGTAAGATGTGGGGGTTTTAATAAAATAACGTGGCCTACTAACCACATATTGACACGCCCCAATCCTTGAAAAAGAATATTAAATATGATACATTATATGATGTTCTAACATGGCCCCGTAGCTCAGAGGATAGAGCTGCAGTTTCCTAAACTGTGAGTCGGATGTTCGAGTCATCTCGGGGCCGCCATACATAATTCAGTGATACCAAGGGTTTTGATTGTTATAGTCTGTTATAGTTATTTTGACTAAACAGATTTTGGGAACCTGTTGGGAGCAAGGATGAACTAAGAAAAACTATACATACCTAACAAAAGGAACTGGTGTTTAACCTGTTCCTTTTGTTATTGATGGATACTTTTGATTAATCGAAGCATATTAATACCTGAATTATTCACCGGATTTTCTAAATAGGCTACAAACGCCTATTTAATCAGTTTTCTATTTAACTTTCAATGCACTTTTTAAATGAAAA
>DATFAS010000004.1:0-6033 GCA_035254305.1 Bacillota bacterium | reverse complement strand
ATATGGAGAGACGAATTAAATCGATCTATTATTACTTAAAAAAGAAAGGGATTATTATCCACTTAAATGAACTAGCAGAGGAATTCGGCTATTCCACTCGTACCATCCTAAGAGATCTTAAAATGTTAGAGTATAATCATCTTGTTGTTTATAAAGGTAGAGGAAAATGGTTAATAGCATAATAAACGAGCCAATCCATTCTTATTGGATTGGCTCTTTCTCTTATTGATGGTCTAAGAAAATACCTAAATCACTAACAAAGGAACTCCCTTGAATCTGCTTTGCTAATTTCTTAATTTGGGCAGCAGCCTCTGAAATCTCGTATAATGATTTAAATCGATCCTGTGAGCAATGTACAGCAGCGATAGATATAGACAAGCCCATGCGATTCTCATCTGTTTCATGTAGATTAAATTCCTGAAAATACTCGGTGAAATTCTGGATAATATACCTTTCAATAGCTTTCAATCGATCTATTGTCGTAATAAAAATATAATCATCCCCACCAATATGACCAATAAAATCCTTCGGATTTCCATTAATCTTAACGGCAGTCTCTATTAATTGAGCTGTGCGGAGAATGATTTTGTCCCCAAGTTCAAAACCATACTTATCATTAAACCACTTAAAATGGTCAAGATCACAATAAACCACTACAAATTCCTTTCCATTATTGAGAGATTGCACAAGCTGCTTTTCAATATTTAAATTACCAGGCAACCCTGTAAGCGGGTTAGAATATGCTGCAATTTCAAGCTTTGATTTCGTAATCGAGTCTAAGAGCATCTGTACGGTGACAATCCCAATATATCTCTGTTGATCCGTTACGATGACAACATCATATAGATGCAATGGCTCTCTTTCCATGGAACGCTTCGCTACTTCGTCGATTAAATCCTCTTTATCCACGATAAGAGGGGAGTGGTCCATAATCGTATAAATTGGTTTTTCATAATAAAGTGGAATCCCATATTGAGAACTCAGAATTTGGTACAGTTGATTTCGCATAATTAATCCTACAGGCTTTTCTTGGCCCATAATAACGATGCTATCAATTTTATAATTACCCTCCATGATTTGATGAACCTGTTTTACTTTTGTTTGGATATCAACGGTCATCGTCTTAGATACAATGCTGAATATTCGATTATTCCCATCCATCATAAAGGGGTGTTGAAGGTTCTTTTTATATATACTCTCCTCAATAATCTTGGCTGCAGTCTCTTCATAATTCAGTAAATCCTTCTTTGGCCTACCTAGAAAAAAACCCTGACCATAGTCTACACCAAGTCCAATTAACTTTTGTAATTCATTTTCTGTTTCAATTCCCTCGGCAATAATTTTGCAGCCGACCTTCGCAGAAAAATTCACAAAAGTTTCCATCAAAGCCTGTTTTACGGGATCCACATCAATATCACGAATTAAAGACATATCCATCTTGATATAATCAGGAAAAATAGAAGCAATCATTTCTAAACTAGAATAACCAGCCCCAGCATCATCTACGGCAATCAAATATCCTTTTTTTCGGTATTGCTCGATGCTCCTCTTAAAAGTCTCATAATTAGAGATGGCATGACGTTCGGTAATTTCCAACACAATCTGATTGGGAGGAATATCATATTGAGTAAGTTCAACTAGTTCTTTGCCCTCCATCATTGTTCGAGGATCAAAATTTAAAAATAGCTTTCGTTTTGGGTCCAATTCCGTTGACTTCTCTAAAGCTTTTCTTCTACACATTAACTCCAACTGAAAGGATCTTTTCATTTCATCTGCATAAGAAAATAAATGTAAAGGTGAATGAAAATAATCGTCAACAGGTCCTCGTGCTAGTGCTTCCCAACCTAAACAATTGGCAGAATGTAAAGAGACAATAGGTTGAAAATGCATATGGATCTCTTCCTTATCCATAATATCTAGGAAGCGTTGTATCCTTCGATATTTCTTGGATAGAAGACCTGTCTTAGCCATTTTATGAGCATCTCGAACGCTTTTATAGATTTCTCTAGATAAATCAATTCCCTTTAGTAAGGAATATCCAATATGTAAATAAACAGGAGATAAATTCAAGCCAGAAAGACGTTCATTTAATTTTTCCTCAACTAGTACTTTTAGTTTGATACTGTAATTGTCGATTCTTTCTTGAATAGCTGGGGTATCCGAGGAAACATAAATGACATAATCATCTGCCCACAACTTATCGAGGGCGACAAGCCTTATTCCCCCTTTGAATATTTCCTGACAAACTGAAGGAAGAGATTTTTCAAGGCAACTAATCACTTGATTCGCAGCAGAGTATCCAAACTGACTCTCAATTTCAGTTAATTTTGCTATATCCATATAAAACAACACTACACTTCTTTTATTTTCCAGTTCATTTCCGATGATTTTCATAATTTGTGTTCTACTCTCGGAATGAATGATTGGTTTGAAAGGATTCCTTATGTTCTTCCGTATATTTTGTAAAAACATTTTTCTCTCCCTCCCCTTTGCAGTTCTAATTATAGTGGCTGATTTTAAACCTATTGTTAAGAAAATGTTAATTTAAAGATAAAGAAAAGGGTCTTGCAAAAGCCTTACTTATTTTCTTCAAACTATCCTCGATCGGTTCCTCCATCCATTGAAGCTGCTCATACTTAAGACTAACAGCAAGTTTTTTTTTCAAAGGATGGACTTCGATTTTTTGAACCTTTTGATCCATGTTACGATCTAATTGCCTTGCTAATAGGACAAGTGTCCCTAACTGCAGGGCCAACAGCTCATCTTCTTTCGTAATAAAAGGATGTGCAGAAGCAAATTTTACTAGTTGTCGATTATTTTTAAATGAAGCGATGAGCCCAATCAGAATACGTTCTCTATGAGTCACGCCATGCAGCAGTACGTTTTCTATTAAATAGAAAGTGTGCTTCGTTGATTCAATGACATTGATTGATCTACCAATATCATGAAGAAGAGCAGCCGTTCGGAGTAGTATTCTTTCTCTTTCACCCCATGTATGGCATGCTAATGTTTCCAACTGATCAAACAGTTGGATTGCTATTTCGGCTACATGTTCTGAATGCTCTCGATTCACCCGATACCGTTTCATGAATTGTTCCGTACTGTAGGCGAGAATATCTGGCAAAACCTTATGATTTGGTGCAAGAATCCTCTCAAATAAAAAACCATCACGAATGCCCTTATTGCTTGTTATTAGTGTTGAGGATTGGACCAACTCCATTACAGCCGTAAAGACTGCTAATCCAACAGGGAGAATATCGATTCGATCTTTAGACAGACCATTCACTTCTTTCCTCTTTTCCAATGGAATCTCCGTAATCTCATGCAGAGTTTCTTCCACATCGCCCCTATTCATCATGTAGTTATGAAGACTAGAGAGAGAGTAATTGATTTTTCTTTGATGAATTCGTGCAAGGTTTCGTGCCGTACCACCCATTACAATAACCGGACATTTTATACCCATCATCCATTTCTCTGAACTAAGCTGTTCACTTACAAATTGCTTTATCCGACTTAGGTCCTCTCTGAAGGATTGGAAGAGGGTCACCGCACCAAAAGGGAAACTATAACTATGTATTAACTTACGATCCTTAAAATAGGTAATTTCAGTTGATCCTCCACCTATATCTACTGTTATTGCCTCGCGATAGGCCAATGTATTGATTACAGCTAAATATCCATAATAGGCTTCTTCCTCCCCATTCAATACACGAAAAATGATTCCTGTTTCATCTGCGATTTCTTGAATAAGAAATGATTGATTTGAGGCAGATCGAATAGCTGCTGTCGCAATGCCATAGATTATTTTCACAGCTCTTGCTTTACAAAATTGTGAGTACCGTTTGAGACACTCTATCAGCGCCTCTTTTCCCTCCGAATCAATTTCTCCCCGATCATTAATATGTGAACTTAATCTTAAAACCGATTTCACATTATCCATTTCTTGGATCGTACCTGTTTCATCTTCACGATATAAAACAAGGCGAACCGAGTTCGAACCCAGGTCAATGATTCCAAATTGTTTCATGTACTGTCCTTTCTTTCCCGTAATCATTCAATATCCATCTAATTCATTGTTTTCCCCAAAAAAGCAACTAGTAAAAGTATAGAAAATAGGTGGCTTATGCCACCCTGATTTAAACCTTAAATTTCATGAGAACTTCCTCAAGGCCTTTCGCTAAATCATTTAGGTCTTCAGCTGCACCTGATATTTCATCCATGGAGTTACTTTGTTCCTCAGTTGCTGCAGCAACATGCTGCATACTCCCAGCAAATTGCTTCGATATCGATGCTACCTCCTCCATACTGGTCACCATATTTTGGGTTTGTGCGCTAACTTCATTTACTATAGCAGAAACTCCTGCGGTTTCCGTAGAAACTTTCTCCACTGCTTGTGCGATTTCCATAAAGGCCTCTTCCGTCTGATGAACCATACTAATTCCTTTTTCAAGAACATTCGAACCGCGTGTCATGGAATCCACCGCTTTTTGGGTCTCGCTTCTTATTTCTTCGATTAAACTTTGGATCTGCTTAGCAGACTTCCCTGATTGATCAGCTAAACCTCTGACTTCGTTTGCAACCACCGCAAATCCCCGCCCATGTTCTCCTGCTCTTGCGGCTTCAATCGCAGCATTCAAGGATAATAGATTTGTTTGATTTGCGATTTGACTAATAATGCTTACGATTTGATCCACTCGCTTTGATTTTTCTCCTAGTGAATAGACCATTCTGGCTGTTTCTCCTACTGTTTCTTGAACATGATTCATCTGTTCAACTGTTTGGATGACTAGCTGATTTCCAATTGTAGCCTTACTATTAGCCGTCATTGTAGAAGCCTCGACATGATCGATAGAAACAGCAGCCTGCTGCATTCCTTTAGAAATTTCTTCTACTATAGAAGATGTCTCTGCAGCTTGGTCAACCTGTCTTTGGGTTCCACTTGCTACCTGTCCCATAGCAACAGAAATCTCATCTGAAGCATGTTTTGATTCGTTCGAAGTTAGACGTAGCTTCTCCGAAGATTGGGTAACAAGCTTAGAGCTTAACTCTAAATGACTGATTAGCGTGTTCAGACTATCTACCATTTCATTAAAGCCCATTGCTACTGCTTCAATTTCTTTACTTGAGTTTTTTATCCAAACTTTTGCTTGCAAATTTCCATTCGAAACCTTCTCCATACCTTTCTTCAATAGATCAATCGGTCTTGTAACCATACGAATGGTATAGATTCCCACTAAACAAGCAAGAAGAATAGTGACAAAGGTCATTTCAATCATGAGGTTTCGATATACGGTAACTGGTTTTAAATATTCCTGATCCTTAAGAGCAATCACATATAAAGTTTCATCCAATTCAATCTGGTAAGCATAGGAAAATGTTAATCCGTCTAAATGTTTGACTCCCTGTTTTTGTTGAATCATATCATCTATGACATTCACCGGTATATTAGGTAATTCACTTTCGAATCCATCGAATTTTTCAAGTTTCTTATCTTTGGTTATTTTGAACTGCATGGGGGTTAATCCCGATTTTTTGAAGTTATTCTGATTTAACAGTAAGGCATAGGACAATTTTGATTTAAACTCTTCATTTGTTACAGTAGTTTTTAGAATTGAAACCTTCTCACTAATCATTCCAGCAGAAGACTGCATCTGTTGCTCAATAGAAGACACAGTAAGCTGTTTATTCTTTTCAAAGCTTACATATGCGATGATCGAAGATGATGCTACGATGATAAATACAATAGGGAATATCAAAATGGTTAAAAGATTAAATCTGTGCATGATGCGTAGATTAAACGACTTTTTCATTTCATTTCTTTCATTTGAACCATTTTCCATTCGATTTTTTTTCATTTTGTATCGCTTAATATGACTTACAACAGATGAAATTTTTTTCAGAATGGGAAGTATACTTGGTCTTTTCATAACCGGCCCCGCTTCCATATTGTTTGTTCTTTCCATATTTAACCTTACAATTGTTAAGCTAATGTTTAGGAATTGTAAAATTTCATCCGACTAACATTTTCTTTTT
>DATFAS010000003.1:0-12055 GCA_035254305.1 Bacillota bacterium | reverse complement strand
GAAACTCCAAAGCGGTCATTTAACCAACCAAACTTTTTACTGAAACCATAATCGTTTAAAGGCATAAGTGTTTGTCCTCCTTCACCCAGCTTCTCATAAAGATTGTCAAGTTCTTCTTCAGTATTACAAGTAACAAAATTTGAGAAAGAAGGTGTAAAGGAGAAATGGTGTTTTATATAACTGTCAATACACATAAATTCTTGCCCTTTTAAGGTAAAGGTAGCCTGCATTACGGTACCTTCTTTACCAGCTTCATTAGCCCCATATCTAACAATGCTTGTAATTTGAGAATCCTCAATGATGGATGTATAAAAATTCATCGCTTCCTCTGCGTTGCCATCTTGAAACATTAAAAATGGTGTTACCTTTTCCATTACATCTACTCCCTTCCATATATATCCTTTAGAAGGATAATTCAATACTAAAGAAAAAAAACGCCATTTACAAGGCGTTTTTAGGGTTGAAATCTATTGTAATTCAAATTCCTGAATAAAATATAATATCTTATTATTTTCTCTTTAGCTTGACACCCCATAAGGGTATTCAAATAGAGGATTAAATCTTATAGTCCTTATCCCTCAAGTGGCCAAGCAGGAAGCATCCTATTTAATGGCTTATCCTCACGGTATCCTAATGCATACTCCCCTTGCATGATCGTGTGGATTTCACGGGTTCCTTCATAAATGACTGGTGCTTTAGCGTTTCTTAGATATCTTTCTACAGGATACTCATTGGAATAACCGTAAGCACCATGGATTTGGACGGCATCATTGGCAGCTTCAAAAGCAGCGTCGCAGGATACCCACTTAGCAAGTGAGGTTTCCCTTGTGTTACGTTTACCTTGATTTTTGAGCCATCCAGCTCTATAAACAAGTAATCTAGAAATTTCTAGATTCGCAGACATTTTGGCAATCATTTGTTGGACCAATTGATGCTTCCCGATCTCTTTACCAAAGGTTCTTCTTTCATGGCAATACTTTACACTTGCCTCTAAACTTGCATTAATAAGACCACAAGCCCCTGCTGCTACTGTAAATCGTCCGTTATCTAAGGCTGCCATGGCAATTTTGAATCCTTCTCCTTCCTCACCAAGCAGGTTCTCTGCTGGTACTCGGACTTCTTCTAAGAAGACTTCTCCTGTATTCCCTGCACGAATTCCTAATTTTCCTTTGAATGACTTCGTTGTGACACCTGGGAAGGTGCGTTCCACAATAAAGCAGCTAATACCATGGTGTTTTTTTTCTTTATCCGTTTTGGCAAAGATTAAGAAATGATCGGCTACATCACATAGAGAAATCCATGTTTTGGAACCATTTAATATATAATGATCCCCATCCCGTCTGGCTGTTGTCTGCATGGCTGCAACATCAGAACCTGCATTAGGCTCTGTGAGTCCGAAAGCGCCGATCTTTTCTCCACGCGCTTGTGGAACCAGATATTTTTCCTTCTGAAGCTCGTTCCCCCATTGCAGCAACGTCATACTGTTTAACCCGGTATGGACAGATACGGCTGTTCGGAAAGCTGTATCTCCTCGTTCCAATTCATCACAAACGATAGCAAGTGTATTGTAATCCATCCCGATCCCCCCATATTGCTCAGGGATACAGACTCCCATCAACTCAAGATCTGCTAATCGTTTTAATATACCTTGTTCAAAATGTCCCTTAGCATCCCATTCTTGAATGTAAGGAGAAATCTCGCGATCTACAAAAGTTCTCACCATTTTTCTAACTGCTTCTTGTTCTTCAGTAAGGGAAAAATTCAACATTTTTTAATTCCTCCTAGATAATTTGTTTAGATTTGATTTCTTCTATTTGTTGTTCTGAATAACCTAACTCCATCAACAATTGTTGTGTGTGTTCTCCATATAAAGGCGGATAATTCCTCATTTCAACTGGGGTCCGCGATAACTTTAGCGGGCTTCCAACAAGTTTAATTTTTTCGGCAGTAGGATGGGACATTTCAACTACCATTTTCCTTGCTATAACCTGAGGATCATCAAAAAGCTCCTGCATATTATTGATCGGCCCATTAGGAATACCAGCTTCTACTAACAACCTTCTCCATTCTTTGGAAGGCTTCTGTTTCATTCGTACGCAAATCAATTCAACTAATTCCTCACGATGCTCTACCCTTTTCGGATTGTTTGCAAATCTCTCATCTTCGACTAACTCCTGCATCCCTAGCACTGATGCGAATTTTTTGAATTGAAAATCGTTACCTACAGCAACAACCATATTCTGATCCTCTGTAGGAAAGACCTGATACGGAACGATATTTGGATGTTGATTTCCTAATTGTTGAGGAATCTCCCCTGAAATAAGATAATTACTTGCCACATTGACAAGGGCCGAAATCTGGGAATCAAAAAGAGAGATATCAATCTCCTGCCCCATTCCGGAAACTTTCCTTTCATGCAACGCGGCTAGAATACCAATCGTCGTATAAAGCCCGGTTAAAACATCAGCGATTGCAACACCGACCTTCATAGGGCCAGATGATGCTTCACCTGTAATGCTCATTAATCCAGCCATTGCCTGAATAATGTAATCATACCCTGGCTCATTTTTATATGGACCGTTTTGTCCGAAGCCGGTGATGGAGGCCAAAATAATGCGGGGATTTATTTCTCTCATTACCTCATAACCGATTCCTAATTTACTCAACGTTCCGGTTTTAAAATTTTGTACAACCACGTCGGACTGTAAGACTAGTTTTTTAAAAATTTCCTTTCCTTCTTCAGATTTTAAGTTCAACGTCATCGCCCGTTTATTACGATTCGTGCACAGATAGTAGGCACTTTCCCCCCCTACATTCGGGGGTCCCCATGCACGTGTATCATCCATGGATAAAGAGTTTTCTATTTTAATCACCTCAGCACCTAGATCCCCCAAAATCATGGTGCAGTACGGCCCAGCTAATACCCGGGTTAAATCGAGTATTTTAATATTTCGCAAGGCACCAGTAGACACATTACATCCCCCTTTCTGAATTAAAAAAGCCAGTCAAACTACAAAAATAATCTTGTAGTCCGACTGGCTTTCTGTTTAAGTAACGTCTTCTTGGTTAAGAAGATCTATTAAACGTAGGCAGTCACTATAGCAAAATGTTTATGTTCAGGTGATAGAGGAGTTAATCCTTTATCAGTGAACTTTGATTACATTTTGACAAATTATCGGATATTTGTCAATATAATTACTAGTATTATTTTTAGAAAATTAAAACTCTATTAATCCCTTAGGATTTAAAAAGTTTTTAAAACTAGTTTCATATAAAATATGGTATGATTTGTTTAAATTTAATATTATACCAATATAAGTAAATCAAAGGGAGATGAAATTCATGGCTTCTATTCACACTTACTTTATTGCTGGTCATGCACGACTTCCTCAAGGAATGGCAGCAAAAAGCGTTTTTGATACGCTGACCATTACCGCAGAAATCGACTACAAATATGGTGTTATTATCGAAGCATCCTGTACATTGGCAACCGAGCACGGAAGAAATTATGTCGGACAACTATTAAGAGGCCTAAGTCTAAAAGACGGAATTGATGAACCGATTCGCTTAATTCAAATCCACTACAGAGGGCGTGCAGTGAACGCATTAACAGCAGCCTTAAAGGACCTTTACTTGCAATTCGAACCATTCAAATTGACAAACGAGACTAAGAAAGTGTAACGATCCCCAGGATCTAAGGGAATCGTTTAGATTCCTATTATCCCTACTTTCCAACTTGCTTCGTTTGTACAAGTCCAGGCGAAAACAAAAATACTGCCGTTGTCACAACGATCAATACTGTGGATACAGCCGCAATGGTGGGATCTACCTGTGTGCGCATATTCTCCCACATGACAATCGGTAGTGTTTTTGTATAGGATCCAGAAATGAATATAGTTACAACCACCTCGTCTAAAGATGTGATAAAAGCAAATAAACCAGCAGATATCACGGAAGAACGAATTAAGGGTAAAGTAACTTTAAAGAAAGTTCCGATGGGTGTAGAACCTAGACTTTGAGCAGCAAGCTCCAGATTTGGATCCATTCCTTTTAAACCAGCCAAGACGGTAACGAAAACAATCGGTATCGCTAGGATGGAATGTGACAATGTCAATCCTACTATCGTATTATTTATTTTAAACTGGGCAAAGGAATGATACATGGCAATTCCAGCAACAATGACTGGGATTACCATCGGTGCAACCATCAAATTCATAAAAATTTTCTTCCCCGGAAACTCTAATTTCCTGACTGCCAATGAAGCCATAATACCAAGAACAGTGGATAATATCGCTGTACTTACTGCCACGATTAGGCTTAGCATCAATCCCTCCATCCACTGGTTATCGTTCCAGAGGTTTTGATACCATTGCAAAGAATATCCAGAAGGAGGAAAGTGAAAGGCAACCTCCGAACTGAATGATAAGGGAATCATAATTAAAATCGGAGCAACCATAAAAGTCATAATAAGGAATACACTAATACGCAAAAACATAGTTAATTATCCCCTTTCAAGATTGGAGAAAACCTTGAAATCCAGTATGCAAACCCCAACAAGAGAAAGGTAGTTGCCAATAAGACAATAGATAACGCAGATGCTAGATTCCAATTTAATGTGTTTTGGATATTTTGTTGAATCAATTTTGAAATCATCATATTATCTTGGCCCCCTAATAGAGCAGGCGTTATAAAATATCCTAAACCAAGTACAAATACAATCAACGAGCCTGACATTACCCCTGGAAGTGACAGCGGAAAAAAAATTTGAACAAACGATCTCCAAGGCCGTGCCCCCATCCCTTGTGCTGCTTGAATCAGTCGAAGATCGATCCTCTCCATTACCGAATAGAGGCTAAGAACCATATAAGGAAGTAAAATATGGGTCATTCCGGTAATCACACCAGTGTTATTATAAAGCAGCTTGAGTGGTTCATGGATTATATTCAATTTCATTAGGTAATCATTAATAATTCCATGATCTTGTAGAATCACACTCCAGGAGAAGGTACGAACCAATAGACTAATCCACAATGTAACCATCACAATACCAAGTATGAGCTTTTTCATTTTTGCAGATTCCATGATGACTAGTAAATATGCAATCGGATAGGACAAGACTAATGTAACCACAGTAACCATGAAGGCAGTCTTTACTGTAATCCAAAGAACTTTTAAATATAGCATATCTGTTAAGATTTCTTGCAAATAGTGGAGAGTAAAGCCTGTTTGGTCATAAAAACTTAACTTTAAGACATTGACGATTGGAAAATAAAGTAATAGAAATGTGTAGATCAAAGGGATAACTAATAAAAGCCATTTAAGTCCTGGAATTCTCACGGAAACATGACGTTGGCTGATCGTTGGAAACGTACGAATTTCAGTTTTTTCCATACCCTGCCTCCTTGCAAGTTATAACTGTTGGTCATCATTCTACAGATAGTCAAGGATCGCTTCGAAGATGATGATCCAACAGTATAATTTAGACCATTATTGCAGCAGCCACTTGTTGAATTGCTCATTCACCTGGTCAAAGTTTTCAGACCAATACTTAACGTCAATAATGATTGGGTTTACATTCTTTTCTGTTTGCCCCAGACGTTGTTTTACTTCTGAAGGTAATAGATCCAATGCTTTTTTATTCGTTGGAGCATAATCAATTAGTTTAGAATACGCTGCCTGTGGTTCCGGCTTTGATACATACGCGATAAACTTCTGAGCTAAGTCCTTATGTGGTGCACCCTTTGGAATAACCCAGGAAGTCGACATCCCTAATGCTTGATTAAATTCATTTTCCTCTTTAGAGCCTTGTGCTTTAGCCGTGGATACACGCCCATTCCAAGCTGCAGCAACCGCCACTTCTTTGGTAGCTAGTAGTTGGGGAGGTTGTGCCCCTGCTTCCCACCACACCTTTACATCCTTCTTTATTTTGTCTAAGCTTTTGAGTGCCCTTGCAACGTCTAATGGATATAATTTATTTGGCTCAACGCCATCAGCTAGTAGGGCTGATTCCAATGTTCCCATCGGATTCTTATAGAGTGTACGAGGGCCTGGATATTTCTGTGTGTCCCAGAATTCTGCCCAGTTCTTTGGATGGTTATCAGAAGTGAACAGTTCAGTGTTATAAGCAATATTTGTATAATATAGCTCTTGGCCAATCGAATAATCAGTAACCATTTCTGGATAAATATCCTTCTTATCGATGATGTTATAATCTAACTTCTCAAGAAGCCCTTCTTTAGCCAAGCGCAAAGCCACATCCGTATCCGAGTTCACCACATCCCACTCCACATTGCCATTTTGCACCATCGCCTTTAACTTACCAACATCAGTTGGCGATACTACTGTAATCTTCACATGATTCTCCTTCTCGAATGGTTCGTATTGTGACTTTTTAGCCGCTACAGAAGATGCTCCCCCCCAATCGACTACCACTAATTCTTGTGTAGCCGATGATTTTTCTGCAGAGCTCGATTTTGTAGACGTACTTTGCGAGCTGCAACCAACTAAAGCGATCGATGCAGCAAGCGTTAGGGTAATCAATTTTGCCTTTTTCAACATAAACATTCCCCCTGTATTATTTTTCTATCATTAACTTGCCTTAGGCTCATAAGGAATCAGAATCGTCTCACTGCTATTCCAACCTAGGCAAATCGGATGACCAATGCTTAATTCATGTGAGATTTTTGGAGGTATTTTGACGATGATTTCCTCACCATAGGATGTTATCGTCTTGACCTTTAAAGCATCACCAACATAAATCTTTTCTGTGATCGATACCTCGAGTACGTTGTCAAAATGATCTTCTCCGGAGATGACATGCATATTTTCTGGACGAACGGCCATATAAACTTCATTTCCGGGATTCCCCTCAGACTCTAAGGAAAAATAAGGTGACTGTGGATTTCCAAATAGCTTAACAATTGCCTTTTTATTCTCCGAACCGACCACTTGACCACCCATGAGATTCATTTCTCCAATAAACTCGGCCACAAACTTGTTTTTCGGTCGCTGATAGATTTCCTCGGGCGTTGCCACTTGCTCAATTCTTCCTTGCTTCATGATGCAAATCCGATCAGACATGGTCAGTGCTTCTGCTTGATCATGTGTTACACTAATCGTTGTGATTCCAACTTTCTCCTGTATATGCTTGATTTCCATCTGCATCTTTTCTCGGAGATTCTTATCTAGCGCCCCTAAAGGTTCATCTAATAGAAGCAAAGGAGGACTAAAAACGATAGCCCGAGCCAATGCTACTCGTTGCTGCTGCCCCCCACTCAATTGGGCCGGATATCGATCACTAAATTCGCTTAGATGTACAAGATCCAGTATTTCTTTTACTCGATTGTTAATTTGGTTTTTCTCCAGCTTGCGAATCTTTAGCGGATACGCAATATTGTCTCCCACGGTCATATGGGGAAAGAGAGCATAATTTTGAAACAGCATACCTATGTTTCTCTCATAAGGCTTCCTCTTAGTAATATCTTGATGATCGAGTAAGATAGAACCACTGCTTAATTCCTCGAATCCAGCAATTAGTTTCAACAATGAAGTTTTTCCGGAACCAGAGGGACCAAGAATGGTCAAGAATTCCCCTTTCTTTACTTCAAGATTAATCTCATCAACCGCTTTTACCTTCTTGTAATATTTTGTTGCCGCTTGCACAGACAAGTGTATGTTGTTCATTTTTAACTCTCCTTGTTTAAGGAATGGTTCACCCGTTTAACACCCAAAAGAAAAAGCCAGTAATTCCTTCAACACATCAATTGGTCAATAGGAGTTCAACTGGCATATCGTTCATGATCTCTCTTCTGGTAGGAAGAAGGATGAACGGAACAGTTTTTACGAAGCATCTTGTTTATAAGATGTTCTTTGCTCATATAAATTTTTGCTGTTTCTTTTGCGAAGAAAATAAGAAGTGATCACCAAAATGGTCAAGAGTGACGTCATGAAAAACTGCGAACGCATAGAATCATCAAAAAGCATGCCGATTAAGATTCCTGAAATCCCAAGGATAGTAATGTAAGTCAGATACGGATAAAACCACATTTTCACTTTTAAGGATTCTGGGCTTTTCATTTCTAGCCTTTTTCGGATAATAAGATGGGAGAAAGCAATAACTAAATATACAAATAAAGCGACACCGCCTGAAGCATTAACTAAGAATAAGAAAATACTTTCAGGAGAAAAAAAGTTAAAGAGAACAGAAATATAAGCGAAGAAGGTACCTGCTAATATAGCTCGAACAGGAACTCCTCTGCGGGTAATCTTCAAGAAAAATTGAGGCGCATCTCCTCTTTGAGCCATCCCAAACAACATCCTTGAGCTTGTGTAAAGGCCTGAATTTAAACAGGAGAGGACAGAAGTTAAAACAACAAAATTCATTAATCTAGCAGCCCCTGGTATTCGCACCATCTCCATAACTGATACGAATGGGCTTTTTAGAAGTGTAGCCGAGTTCGAAGGAAGAAGCAGCACAATGACAGCAATAGAGCCGATAAAGAAAATAAGAAGACGCCATACAACACTATTTAATGCAATGTTCATCGCTTTCTGTGGCTCTGCCGACTCACCAGCGGCTATTGCAGCAATTTCTGTTCCAACGAAGGAAAAAAATGTAATAACCACTCCCATTAGGACCGATTTCATCCCGCCCGGCATAAAACCATTTTGGGTAATACGTGAAAATCCGGGAGATGGAACACCTGGTACAAGACCTAATAAAACAGCAGCACCTAAACCAAGAAAGGCAATAATCGTAACCACTTTAATCAAGGATAACCAATATTCAAATTCAGCGAAGGAACGAATGGAGTATACGTTTGTAAGCGTTAACAATATCGTGAGGCTTAAACTTAGTAACCAAGTGGGGGTATCTGGGAACCAGATTTTTATGATACCTGCACCCGCGATCGCTTCAATAGCAATAACGATTACCCAGAAGAACCAATATAACCAACCGATCGTATATCCAGCCCAGGGTCCAATCGCTTCGCTGGCATAGGATGCAAATGAACCGCTGTCGGGCTTTGCCGATGCCATTTCCCCTAACATCCTCATGACCATTACAATAAAAACCGCTGCTATAGCATAAGAAAGGATCGCTGCAGGCCCAGTTGACCCAATAACAGCCCCACTCCCTACAAATAGCCCTGCCCCGATTACCCCACCTATAGAAATCATCGTGATATGGCGCATTTTCATCTGTTGATGCGATGAGTTTTTCTTCATTTATTACCTCTTTCTCCCTATTTGCTTTCATGCATTCACGAATTGTTAATCACAGATGATTTATAAATGGCTATTCATTAATATTAGGAGGAGGGCATCTTTTCCGTGATGTCCTCCATTATTATTTTTACAGGCCATTCTGTACGGTAGCAATGGATTGTTCTAATAAATCTAATCCCTGATTCAATTGTTCATCCGTAATAACGAGAGGAGGAAGGAATCGAAGAATATTCCCATTGATTCCAGCGCTTAATCCGATTAATCCATTTTTCCAGCATTCCTTCACTACTAGACTTGTCGCTACTGATGCTGGTATCTTTTCTTTTCTATCAGTAACCAATTCTAAAGCAACCATGGCACCCAAACCTCGGACATCCCCAATTAAGCTGTATTTTTCCTTCATTAGATTAAAACGATCAATCATTTGCTTTCCAATCACCTGGGCCCTTTCCACAAGGTTTTCCCCTTCAATCACTTTCAAAACAGCAAGACCAGCTACACACGCCACAGGGCTTCCAGCAAATGTTCCTCCTAATTGCCCCGCACCAGGTGCATCCATTATTTCTGCCCGTCCGGTTACCGCACTAAGTGGCATTCCGGCAGCGATCGATTTGGAGGAAACCATAATGTCTGCGGCTACCCCATAATTCTCCATGGCAAACAATTTACCCGTCCTAGCGAATCCGGTTTGGATTTCATCAGCAATAAGTAAGATCCCGTATCTATTACAAATTTCCCTAATCCCTCGAACAAAATTAGCGGATGGAACGATAAATCCTCCTTCTCCTTGAACTGGTTCCATTATAATGGCAGCTACTTCCTCTGCCGGCACCTCACCAAGGAAGAATTCCTCAATTCGTTTAAGTGCCTCAGCATCAACCTCTGCTTGAGTCATTCCTTCTGGTGAACGGTAGTAATAAGGATAAGGAATCTTATAGGTATCTGGGGCAAATGGACCAAAGCCAAATTTGTACGGTTTGACTTTACTTGTTAAGGACATGGTCATCAATGTTCGTCCATGATATCCACGGCTGAAGGAAAGAATCGATTTACGCCCAGTTGCCGCACGAGCAATTTTTACCGCATTCTCTACTGCTTCTGCCCCACTATTGACAAACATCGTTTTCTTAACAAAATCACCGGGTGTCTTTTCATTTAATTTCTCAGCTAACTCTACATAGCTTTCGTAAGGAAATACGTGAAAACAGGTATGAATGAATTGAGCTGATTGTTCTTGAACGGCTTTCACCACTTTTGGATGACAGTGTCCAACATTTTGAATTCCAATACCACCAGCAAAATCGATGAATTCATTGCCATCTACATCCTTCACTAGTGCCCCTTTCGCTTCCTTCACATAAAGGGGGGTTACATGGTAAGGGCCGATTGGAACAGCTTGCTGTCTTCTTTCATGTAGAGATTGGGATAGAACCCCAGGTATCATCGTCTGATTTTGTAGCGTTTTCAATTTGGTATATCTCCTCTCGTTATCATCTACTATTTATAAAGAAACGAAAACAAAAAACCAGTCCTCTCCGCTTTCACAGATTCCATCTGTTTCTTCGGAAAAGACTGGCCCCTCGATCGTGAACTACCTTCTGGAAAGAAGGAGGACGATCGTAACAGTCAGAAATATTTAACTATTTTAATTGTATACCTTTTTACCAAATTTGTCTACAATTAGCTATAATTTTCGTTAAATTATGGTTTTACTGTAATTGTTTTGATTGATGTGAAGAATTCCATCGCTGATCGTCCTTGCTCCCTAGAGTGGGAGCTAGAGGCCTTCAATCCTCCAAAAGGAGCCTGCAATTCCACACCCGAGCTTTCCCCATTGATACGGATCATTCCCGCTTCCATTTCATTCATGTACATAAAAACTTCTTCGAGATTGTTCGTAAAAATAGAGGCACTCAATCCGTATTTCACATCATTGGCTACTTTTAAGGCTTCTTCAAGGGAATCCACTTGAATTAAAGCTAATACAGGGCCAAAGATTTCATCTTGAGCAATGGACATAGCAGGTTCTACTTGGTCGAATAAAGTCGGTTCAATATAATAACCGTATCTCATATCATCTTGATCAATCCGACCCCCTCCTAGAACTAGCCGTGCTCCCTCTTGAACCCCTTCCTTGATAGCCCTAAGAACATTATTTAGTTGATTTTGTGAAGATAAAGGACCCATATAGGAATCTGCTTGCAATCCGTTAGCTACTTTAATCGCTTGTATCTTCTCAATCACTCTCTCACGGAATTCATCATATACCTCTTTTACTACAATCGCCCTACTAGTTGCCGTACATTTTTGCCCGGTAGATTTCATGCTACCGCTTACAGTTAATTCTGCCGCCAACTCTAAATTCGCAGACTTAGTCACAATGACAGGGTTTTTCCCTCCCATTTCCAATTGGAATTTTGCTCCCCGCTGTACTGCCTTCGAAGCAATGAATTGTCCCACCTCATTGGAACCCGTGAAGCTGATTGCTTTAACATCAGGATGATCACATAAAGCATTACCAATAATGGAGCCACGACCACTCACCAAATTAACTACACCCGGAGGAAATCCGGCATCCTTGAAGCATTCAAAAACTTTAAGCGCTGTAATTGTCGCCTCCAATGCAGGTTTCATCACGACTGTATTTCCATAGATTAGGGCAGGTGCCATTTTCCAAACAGGAATTGCCACTGGGAAATTCCATGGGGTGATTAGTCCAACAACCCCAACAGGTACACGAGTGGTAAACATCAGTGATTCCGCATCACTAGATGGTATAACTTCCCCCACAGACCGCATTCCCTCACTAGCATAGTAACGTAAAATA
>DATFAS010000002.1:0-69386 GCA_035254305.1 Bacillota bacterium | reverse complement strand
AAAGGACTTGGATTCCTATTCTTCTCAGACTATTATCGCCTAGCTACCGCGTAAACTAAGGAACCGCCGTATACCGAACGGTTCGTACGGTGGTGTGGGAGGTCGGCTACTCAATTAATGGGTAGCCTCCTACCCGATTATAAGGGGTATCGCCGACAAAATGTGCAGTTCTAAGTCCACTGTAGTCCCGAATAAATGGAGAAAGTTCAACTAAGCGTTGCTATTGAGGGATCTTGGTCCAAAATTCCTGGAGAACCTCTAATAAAAATAGGAAAAGGAAAAGAAGGGGTAGCTGATCAGCCTACCCCATCATTCTATAAGTTCGACATTTCCTCAAAGAAATAGCTTATAGTTAAAAGACCTTTATCAAAGTTTTCTAAATGAAAATGCTCGTTAGGTGCATGGAAGTTTTCATCAGAGAGGCCAAATCCCATCATAGCAACGGGTATACTAAGTAGTCTACCGAAGCTTTCAACAATAGGAATAGATCCTCCCATGCGGGTAAAAGCAGGTTCAACACCATACGCCTTCTTGTAGGCTTTAGCAGCAGCTTGAATGGTTGGATGATTGATTGGAGAAACAAAAGGGCGCCCTTTATCAAATCGAGTGACTCCAACCCAAACACCTGGTGGGGTATGTTTAGTCACATGTTTTTCAATTAATTCTAGGATTGCTTCCGGTTCTTGATCAGGTACTAAACGACAAGTAATTTTGGCATGTGCCTCGGCAGGTATAATTGTTTTGGTCCCTTCTCCAGAAAAGCCTCCCCAGATGCCGTTTACTTCCAAAGTTGGTCTTGCCCAAGTTCTCTCTAATGCACTATATCCATTTTCTCCAAAAAGCTCTGGAACTCCTAGTTGTTCCTTTAATTGTTCTTCAGATTGACCCAGCTCATTAAAAGCCTGGCGTTCCTCATCTAATAATGGTTGAACTTGATCATAGAAACCATCAATTGTTACCTTTCCCTGAGAATCATGCATCGTTGATAGAAGCTCGACTAAGGCGTGAATGGGATTTTGCACTGCCCCACCATATAGCCCTGAATGTAGGTCACTATTTGGTCCTGTCAAATCAATTTGTAAGCCGCATAAGCCTCTTAGCCCGTAGCAAATAGCGGGTTTCCCCTTTTCTAATAGCGTAGTATCCGAAAGGGCCAACACATCAGCTGAAAGCAGTTCTTTATGTTGTTCGACGAATTCTTCCAAATTAGGACTGCCAATTTCTTCTTCTCCTTCAATACAGAACTTCACATTGATCGGAAGACTATTCGTTGATAACAAAGCTTCGATGACTTTTATGTACATAAATACTTGCCCTTTGTCATCTGTTGCGCCTCGTGCATAGATCTTATTGTCTCTTATGTCGGGTTCAAAAGGCGGAGTTTGCCAAAGGTTAAGAGGATCAACAGGCTGAACATCATAATGTCCATAAATAAGAACAGTTGGTTTACTAGGATTTTCTAGCCATTCACCATAGACGACTGAGTGCCCTTTAGTAGGTAGGATTTGGACATTTTTTAGGCCAGCTGTTTTCAGTGATTCTGCTAACCACTCGGCAGCTGTATTCATATCCTCCTTATGATCAGTCAGAGCACTGATACTTGGGATGCGCAAGAATTCTTTTAATTCTTCAAGATATCGAGAACGTTGATTAACAAAGAATGACTCCACATTCATGAAATTCCCTCCAATGTTGTTTATAAGTAATTTCAATAAATTCTAGGGTAAGAGCTAACTACTTACAAATATTAACTTATCATGTAATCAAGTAAAAATAAAACGTTTATCACCTAATCAACGTGTTGACGGATCTAAGAATCATGATTATAATAAAACATATTAAAAAGGTAGGAATTATAGTGATTAAAAGGAGAGAAAGAAATTGGGGACCAATCATTTAAAAAAAGTAGCTACTCTCGTAATGACAGGGATTTTGGCGTTTTCATTAACAGCATGTGGTGGTAGCAATAACAGTAGTAGCGAGAATCATCAACATTCTAGTGCAAGTGATAGCGGTACGGATAAGAAAAACCCTGAACTTAAAAAAATAACTGTTGGATATATCATGGTAATGGACGATGCCCCTGCCATTCTTGCTAATGATGCAAAGCTTTATGAAAAGCACGGGATTCAAGCTGATCTTAAGATGTTTAGCAGCGGTACGGACTTAATTAAAGCGATTGTGGGCGGACAGGTTGATGTGGGTGTTTTAGGTTTTACCAATGCCTTGTCCTGGCTGGAAAAAGGAGCTGACCTGAAAGTAATTGGTGGTGCCCAAATGGGATATCATAGCATGATTGTTCGTAAGGATTCTGACATTAAGGACATTAAGGATCTTAAAGGAAAAACCGTAGCCTCTCAGAAACAAGGAACCACTGCTGATATCGTACTTAATGGTGTGACCCTTGCTAAGGATGGGTTAACGCGTGAGGATCTAAATATGGTTTATGTGGAGCCATCTGTTGCCATTCAATCATTAGGTGCTGGTAAGGTGGATGCTGCCTTTGTATTCGAACCATATGATTCTATAGCTCAGGCAACAATGGGAGCGAAGTCCATCTATCAGGTTGGGAAAGAGTGGCCATTTCCTTGCATGGTGACGATCACATCTGGTGATTTCTTGAAGAAGGATAAGGATGCAGCCTTTGAAGCCCTTGATGCACAGAAAGAAGCTATTGAAATGCTTCAAAAAGAACCTGAAAAAGCAGCCGGATTTATTACAAAACGTTTCATAGAAGAGGATTCGTTAGCGATTCCTGATGGATCAAAGGTAAAAGCAACAGATATCATTACGAAGGCGATAAAAAATCAACAGTACAACTATGAGATCACCGATGACCAGATCAAACGTATGCAGGAAATTTCGGATATCATGTTAAAGCAAGGAATCCTTAAGCAGCAAATCGATGTAAATAAATCACTCGATCTTTCCTGGCAGAAAGCAGCAAAATAAATAAAGGGGAAATGATTTGTGATAGATAAACAAGAGGTAATCCAATTGGCTCCGACTGCTCCGACTAGTAAAACACCAAAAGGAAATACTCTCAAATCGATATGGAACCGTAGTTGGCCATATATCACTGCTATTTTAAGCTTAATCCTGATTTGGGAAGTAGCTACATTATTTCTACCAAGCTTCGTGTTACCACAAGTTAACGTTGCTCTTGCTAAGTTTTTCCAAAATTTTAGTGATGCTAAGTATTTAAATGGGCTTGGAACGAGCCTAATGCGCTTGGCTCTAGGTTATCCAATTGCTTGCTTGTTGGGTGCCTTACTCGGATTATTAGCTGGATTATCTCGTCATTTTGCAGTCTATCTTAGAAGCTTAATTGCGATTTTACAGTCCATTCCACCGATTACATGGGTGCCGTTTTTGGCCCTTATGCTTGGCTTCGGGAATGCACCTATTATTATTGTTATTACAATCGCGAGCTTCTTCCCAATGGCCTTATCTGTGATGAATGCTACCGAGGGAATTAATAAAATCCATCTTGAATTAGGGAGAGTTTTAGGTGCAAGCAAATGGCAATTGTTAACCAAAATCTTTGCTCCTGAATCTCTACCAGCTGTTGTAACCGGTGCACAGGTATCCTTCGGGAATGCGTGGCGTTCGCTAATCGCTGCCGAGATGGTAGGGGGAGCATCTAGCGGTTTGGGGTGGACCATCAGCTATGCAGGTGAGACAGCCAATATGGCTCAAGTGCTGGCAAGCATTATGACCATCGGGGGGATTGCCTTAATTTTGGATCATATTGTTCTTGAACGCATTAAACATAAACTACTTCATTGGCGTTACGTTTCAGGGGGTGAATAAGTATGCAGGACCTTTCCTTAGAAAATATCAGTAAAAAATTTGGTAATCTTACTGTTATTGATCACATTGATATTACAATTCCCAAAGGAAAATTTGCTGCAATTGTTGGCCCTTCTGGGTGCGGGAAAAGTACATTACTTCGAATGCTAGCCGGTTTAGAAACTCCCACAACTGGAAATGTAGTAGCGAATAATCAACCAGTGACAAAGCCAAACCCAGAGAGAATGATGATCTTCCAAGAGCATGCTCTCTATCCTTGGCGAACGGTTGAGGAGAATGTAGGATTTGGAATGGAGCTAAATGGTGTTTCTAAGAAGGAACGTAAAAAGAAAGTCGATGATATTCTAGAGAAGGTAGGACTTCATGGATTTCAAAAATACTATCCTTCCCAGCTATCCGGAGGGATGAAGCAGCGTGCATCGATTGCTCGTGCACTTGTGATGAATCCGGAAGTGCTTCTTCTAGATGAGCCATACGGTGCCTTAGATGCCATAACACGCGTAACGATGCAAAATGAATTGGTGAAGCTTTGGAGGGGTTCGGGAATGACCGTGCTGCTCATTACCCATGATATCGATGAGGCCGTTTATTTAGCAGATACGATTTATGTAATGAGCCCACGCCCAGCTAAAATCATTAAGACTCTACATGCAGATATGGACCGTCCAAGGAATCGAAATAGTAAAGAATTTATGCTTCTTCGTGAACAAATTATGGATGCACTGGATATTGGGACATATAGTATTTAATACAGAAGTTTTAGAAGGAAAAAAACAATAAGGTCCTCTAGAGCCGCTATTTATCTATTTTTAGCTTCAATTTAGATATTAGAGGCCTGGTGGGACCTTATTTGGGTAGGAGCCCTAATTTGGATTGGGCGCGAGGCAATAAGGTCCTTTATCAGGCAAACCTTTAACAGCTAGGATGACTAACTTCCCGCACGTAACCTCTGCACCATTTCCTCATCGGACCCAATAAATAGTGTTTTCTGCTGTTCGTAAATGACGAAGCCTGGTTTAGTACCACTTGGTTTTTTTACATGTTTAATCAAAGTATAATCAATAGGGATTTGACTTCCCCCTCTAGCCTTACTAAAGTAGGCAGCTAGTCCTGCAGCCTCTAGTAATGTCTGTTGGTTGTATTCCTTAGCGCGTATCACCACGTGTGATCCTGGAATGTCTTTGGTATGGAGCCAAGTATCCATAGCAGATGCTAGCCGGTTAGTCAGATATTCGTTTTGCTTATTGTTTTTCCCAACAAGAATTTCAATTCCTTCGCTAGAAATATATCTCTCTAATTGGGGTTTATCTATTTTTTTCTTCTTACTATTCTTCTTTCCACGCAGGCGCAGATATCCACCTTCTACCAACTCATCTCGAATCTCTTCAATATCGTTTACAGAGGCTCCTTCTAGCTGTTGAATGATGCATTCGAAATATTCAATTTCCTTATAAGTTAATTCAATCTGTTCTTGAACCAATCGTATACTATTGCGTGCTTTAGCATATCTACGATAGTATGCTTGAGAGTTATCTGCAGGTGATTTGGCTGGGTCTAGAGGAATTTCAAGAAGGGTCATTTCCTCTTCATAATAATTAATGACCTTAGCCACTGTGTCTCCTTTCTGCAGTTCATGAAGATGGGCGGTAAGTAATTCACCAAATAGGCGAAACTGATCTGCCTGCTCAGATTCCTTAAGGGTATTTTCTAACTTACTAATTTTTTTAATATTTTTATCTAGTTCACTACTAGCAAAACGTATTAGATCATGTGCACGTTGTTTGACTGCATCACGCTCTGCTTTTCCAAAGTAATAGGCTTCTATGCAAGAGCTAGGAGAGGAGAAGGATTGCTTCTTTCCTTTAAGGCTTGTAAGTTCAACAACTGAAAAATAGGATTTTTCCCCTGTTTCTACGATTTGAGGATGGTACCTACTGTCCTGGATGTCCCTCATCATACTTTCAAAGGAGCTCCATAGACCTTCTCTACCAGAAAGCTGGCTGCGAAATAAGATTTCTCTTGCTACAAGGGGGCTTACTCCGGAAAAATGATCAACAAGCTGTTTGTCCATTTTTCCTGAATTAAAATCTAATCTGGATAGAAAATCTTCCTTATTAACCGAAAGAGGATCCATCTTGCTTTGTTCAGGTGGAGCTATATAGGGGCGACCGGGAAGCACAACTCGGTGCCTACTCATACCAGGGGTTACATGATGGATACCATCTAATATTAAATCTCTATCAGGATCTACAAGAAGAATATTGCTGTGTCTCCCCATAATTTCCATTACGAGATGGCGTCGTTTCCAGTCACCAAGTTCATCCCGCATTTTCAATTCGAAGTAGACAATCCTCTCCATGCCAACTTGTGAGATCGATTCTATCACAGCACCTTCGCAGTGTTTTCTTAGAAGCATACAGAACATAGGGGGTTCTATTGGGTTACCAAGACTTTCCTTACTTAGATGGAAGCGTGGGTAGCTTGCATTGGCTGAAAGTAATAAGCGGTGGTTCACACCATTTGCCCGAATTTGCAAGATGATATCTGATTCTGAAGGCTGATGAATTTTAGAAATTCTACCTCCAAGTAGGAATTCGTTGCATTCATTTACAATTGATTTAGTTACCAGGCCATCAAATGCCATTGATCTGCCCTCCGTTCTTCCCGTAATACTTTCAAGTAAGTATAAACCAAAACACAGGGTTGGGTAAAATCAAATCATTTTTTAACGCTTGTCTGAATATGTTCTTTTTAGGGATAAGCCCATCAGTGGGGTTTAAATCAATTGGTAGGGGGGAGGAACTGAAGATGGATATAAAGCAATGGTACAATCAATCCGCACAGGAATGTATGGAAGTCATGCAAACAGATTTGATGAAAGGGCTGTCTAGTAAAGCAGCAAAAGAACGATTGGAGCAGGTCGGTGAAAACATTCTAGAAGAAAAAGAAAAGGTATCCGCTTGGATGCTTCTTCTTGGTCAGTTTAAGGATTTCATGGTATTAGTGCTGCTTGCGGCTACATTAATATCCGGCTTGCTTGGTGAATATACGGATGCGATTACGATTATTGCTATTGTCATCCTCAATGGAATTCTAGGTTTTGTCCAGGAGTACAAAGCGGAGAAATCACTTGGAGCCCTTAAGGAGCTTACTGCTCCAACTGCCCATGTGATTCGAGATGGGGAGCTTAAGAAAATTCCAGCTAAGGAAATTGTTCCAGGAGATCTCGTATATTTCGAAGGGGGAGATCGGATCCCTGCAGATATTCGAATTGTTTCCGGTAATGGTCTTCATGTCGAGGAATCTGCATTAACGGGTGAGTCTGTTCCCGTCATGAAAATGGATAATACGATTCAAAAAAAGGATGTTTCCTTAGGGGATCAATCCAATATGGCGTTCATGGGTACTCTTGTGACCAGAGGAACGGGGCAAGGAATCGTTATTGGAACGGGAATGAAAACGGAAATGGGTAAAATAGCCGATCTCATCCAATCCACAGAGGCGATGCAAACACCACTCCAACAAAGACTTGAACAGCTAGGTAAGATCCTTATCGTTGTTGCACTTGCCCTCACTGCATTAGTCGTAGTTGCAGGAATCATGCATGATCATAATCCTTATCAGATGTTTTTAGCAGGTGTCAGTTTGGCTGTAGCTGCCATTCCTGAAGGACTACCTGCGATCGTTACCATCGCCCTGGCTTTAGGTGTGCAAAGAATGATTAAACGTCGAGCTATTGTTCGTAAGCTTCCATCTGTAGAAACACTGGGATGTGCGACGGTAATTTGCTCCGACAAGACAGGAACCTTAACCCAAAACAAAATGACCGTCAGTGAACTATGGGTAGATGGGAAAAGAATAGAAGTAAGCGGAACGGGTTATCATCCAGTAGGAGAATTTTTTCATGAGGGTAATGAGGTTCATCCTCAGAAAAATTCGGGCCTTATGAAATTACTTGAACTTAGTTTTTTGTGTAATAATGCTCAGCTCTCAAAAGAGAAGGTAGCAAAGAAGTCCATGATGGGGAAAGAAAAGAAGGAATGGACGATTATCGGAGACCCAACAGAAGGTGCGTTACTCGTTGTGTCCTATAAAGCTGGAATAGACCCAAATTCAGTAATTAGGTGGGATCGTGTCAAGGAATTTCCTTTTGATTCGGAACGTAAGATGATGTCCGTGCTCGTTCGGAATGATCGTGGCACTCAGCAAGTAGCTGTGAAGGGAGCACCTGACATTCTCCTCTCACGCTGTACGAAGATTTTATGGAATGGAGGGGTTACAGCTCTCACCCCATCTATAAAGAAGCAAATCCTTGAGCAAAATCAATCCATGGCAGGACTTGCACTACGTGTTCTTGCTGTTGCCTATCGTGAACCCAATAACTCGGAGAGGGTAATAGATGAGTCGACAGCAGAGCGTGATCTAGTATTTGTAGGATTATGCGGCATGATCGATCCGCCACGCGAAGAAGTGAAAGACGCGATTTATAAGTGCCGCCAAGCGGGTATTAAGACTGTGATGATAACAGGGGACCATCAAACAACGGCAGAAGCAATAGCGAGGAAGTTAGGGATTATCCCTAAGGGCGGGTTGACAATAAATGGGCAGGATTTATATAATATGACGCAAGATGAATTCCAGCAAAAAGTGGAAAATATCTACGTCTATGCCCGTGTTTCTCCAGAACATAAGCTACAGATTGTTCGTGCATTGCAAGCGAATGGACATGTTGTAGCCATGACTGGGGATGGGGTCAATGATGCTCCTGCCATTAAAGCCGCCAATATTGGGGTTGCAATGGGGATTACAGGAACCGATGTCTCGAAGGAAGCATCTTCTCTCGTACTCGCTGATGATAATTTTACTACGATTGAGGCAGCTATTGAAGAAGGTAGAACCATTTATGATAACATTCGTAAGTTTATCCGATATTTATTAGCTTCGAATGTGGGAGAGATTCTTGTGATGTTTCTAGCCATGATGGCAGGAATGCCGCTTCCTCTAATCCCTATCCAAATTCTCTGGGTGAATCTTGTTACAGATGGCTTGCCGGCAATGGCATTAGGGGTAGATCAGCCCGAAGCCAATACGATGAAGCGCCCACCTAGATCGGGTAAGGAAAGTATCTTTTCTAGAGGGCTTGGCTGGAAGATTATTTCAAGAGGATTACTCATTGGGATCTGTACACTTGCAGCCTTCTGGGTTACACTACAAGCGGATCCTAGCCATTTAGAGAAAGCTCAAACTGTAGCCTTTGCAACACTTGTAATGGCTCAATTAATTCATGTGTTTGATTGCCGAAGTGAACGATCTGTTTTCCATAGAAATCCATTGCAAAATAAATATTTGGTATTAGCTGTTTTGATTTCTGTTTTATTACTTTTAGGAGTTATGTATTGGCCTGTGATGCAGCCTATTTTTAAAACTGTTCCGCTAGGAATGGGGGAATGGATTCTTATTCTTATATGTTCTGCTATTCCTACGTTTGCAGTTGGATTTCCACGATTATTAATGGAAGCCTTCAAAATAAAGGAAAAAGCATAAAGCAACGGCTTTAATTGCCGTTGCTTCTTTTCGACTTTTAGAAAATATTGGTGAAGGGTTGTGACTTAAACGATGATTCGCAGCATGACAGGCTATGGACAAGCCATGGTGGAGACAGATTCTTACCGCATCTTGGTTGAAATGAAAAGCGTGAATCACCGATTTCTAGAAATATCTGTTCGTATCCCTAGAGAACAGCTTTTTTTGGAGGACCCTGTAAAAAAGAAGATTGGCGAATGGGTAAAACGGGGAAAAATAGATGTATATGTGACGTTTGAAAGAAAGGAAGGTCAACACAAGAATATCACGCTTGATTGGAGCCTGGTTGATCAGTATGTTCAGTTCATGCATAACCTGAAGGATCGATATTCTATTTTTCAAGAATCCCCCCGATTCGTTGATGTTCTAAATTTGCCTGAGGTCATTCAAGTAGAAGAGAATGATCAAGTGCCTAATAATCAGCAAGAGCTTCTATTGCAAACAGTGGATTCTGCTTGTCAGCAGCTACTACATATGAGAAAATCGGAAGGAAAGGTATTATTGGAAGATTTATCAGGGCGGATTGCTCAGATTAGCCGTATCGTTGAAGAGATTCGTCATCGAGCACCACTAGTAAGTAATTTCTACCGGGAAAGGCTTCTACAAAGAATGAATGAACTAATCCCAGGAGAGATGGAGGATACCCGATTTCTCACAGAGGTTGCTTTATTTGCGGAGAAGGCTAATATTGATGAAGAGCTTGTTCGACTAGGTAGCCATTGTCAGCAATTCCTTTGCATTGTAGAGTCTGAGGAGGCAATTGGGAGGAAGCTGGATTTTCTTGTTCAAGAAATGAATAGAGAGGCCAATACGATCGGATCGAAGGCCAATGACATAGAAATCAGTCAAAAAGTCGTAGATTTAAAGGCTGAATTAGAGAAAATTAAGGAACAAGTGCAGAATATTGAATAGGTGGGATGAAAAGGAATGGCGATTAAACTAATTAATATTGGGTTTGGCAATATCGTTTCAGCCAATCGAATAATTTCTATTGTTAGCCCAGAATCAGCTCCGATTAAACGAATTATTCAGGAAGCAAGGGACCGTGCCATGCTCATAGACGCAACCTATGGTCGTCGAACAAGGGCCGTTATTATTACGGACAGTGATCATGTCATCCTCTCTGCTGTTCAGCCAGAAACAGTAGCACAGCGACTAACTACCAAAGATGATGAAACGGATGAATAGGGGAGATAAAACTATCATGGATTTTGATAAAGGATTGTTGATTGTTCTCTCTGGACCTTCAGGAGTGGGTAAAGGAACGGTTTGTGCAGCCCTTCGCCACGTGGTGCCTGATCTTGTTTATTCTGTTTCTGCAACAACTAGAAGCGTGAGAGCTGGGGAACAGGAAGGTATAAATTATTTTTTTAAGACCGAGGATGAATTTAAGAGAATGATGGAAGAGGATCGTCTCTTAGAATGGGCTGAGTATGTAGGGAATTATTATGGAACTCCTCGTGATTTCGTTGAGAAGACATTGTCGGAAGGCAAGGATGTTATTCTAGAAATCGAGGTACAGGGTGCTCTTCAAGTGAAGAATAAGTTTCCGGAAGGAATTTTTGTTTTTCTTGCTCCACCTGATTTAGAAGAATTACGCAATCGAATTGTTGGCCGTGGAACGGAATCAGAAGAAACGATTAATAATCGGATGCAGGTGGCTAGAGAAGAGATTGAGTTGATGGATAACTATAATTATGTTGTTGTGAATGATCAAGTCGATCTTGCCTGCCAGCGAATTAAATCGGTGATAATGGCTGAGCATTTAAAAAAAGATAGACAAATTGCAAAGTATCGTAAATGGTTGAAGGAGGTATAAGATGATTTATCCATCGATTGATAAACTAGTAGAAAAGGTTGAAAGTAAATATATTTTGGTTTCACTTGCTGCGAAGAGAGCTAGACAGCTTCGTGAAAATGGCAAGGATGTTAAAGTGGATCGTCCAATCTCAAAGAAACAAGTAGGTATGGCTCTTGAGGAGATTGCAGAGGATCAATTACAATTTGAAAGACCTCATCAGAGTGAATAGTATGGATAAATAACAACCTTTGAGGGTTGTTTTTTCCTTTTTTGGCGGATAGGATTGTATAAGTTTTTCACCACTTTCTGTCTACATAGCGTTTAATGTACACCTAGTATAAATGGAAGTGATTTTAAAGAGGAGGGGAGTATATGCTGCAAGGAAAAACAATTGTTCTTGGTGTCACTGGGGGAATTGCGGCCTATAAGGCTGCTGCATTATGTAGTAATTTGGTGCAGAAAGGTGCCAAGGTTCGAGTAATCATGACCCGTTCAGCAACTAACTTTATACAACCATTAACGTTCCAGGCGTTATCAAGAAATCATGTGATTGTCGACACCTTTGAAGAAAAGGATCCTACCGTGATTGCTCATATTGATTTGGCGGACCAAGCTGATCTGATTGTAGTCGCTCCAGCTACGGCTAATTTTTTGGCGAAATATGCCCATGGTATGGCTGACGATATGTTAATGACCACATTACTTGCTACGCAGGCACCAGTGATGGTTTGCCCAGCCATGAATGTCCATATGTATGATCATCCTGCTGTCAAACAGAATATGGATACTCTTCGACAAATGGGAGTCTATTTTACAGAGCCAGGGGAAGGCTTTTTAGCCTGTGGTTATACAGGGAAGGGCCGTATGGAAGAACCAGAGGTGATTGCAGGTCAAATAATTTCCTTGATGACACAAGAGAAGGATTTGGCGGGGCTTAAGATTCTGGTAACAGCAGGAGCTACCAGGGAATCTGTTGATCCTGTTCGTTTTTTTACTAATCGTTCAACAGGGAAAATGGGCTATGCCATCGCAGAGGCAGCCGCAAAAAGGGGTGCAGAGGTTACCTTAGTGAGTGCTCCTAGCTTTTTGGATCTGCCACAAGGAGTGGAGAGAATTTCGGTTGAGTCAGCTGAAGATATGTTTCAAGCAGTAACCTCTCGGATGCAGACGGCCGATCTGATCGTTAAGGCTGCGGCTGTTGCTGATTATCGTCCAGCTGTAATTTACGATCAAAAGATGAAGAAGCAAGAAGGAAATTTAATGTTTGAGCTTGTTCGAACAAAGGATATTCTTCAATACGTGGGCGAACATAAGAATGATCACCAGATCTTAGTGGGATTTGCCGCAGAAACTGAGAATGTAGAACAAAATGCAAAGAAGAAAATCATCAAAAAGAACCTGGATCTAATTGTGGCCAATAATGTTGCTGTCGAAGGTGCAGGCTTTGGGACGGATACGAATATTGTTCATTTATATGACCAAAATGGCATCATTGAAGCCTTGCCTATCATGACCAAAAGAAAAGTAGCTGATCGGATTCTTACTGAAGCATTAAAGAAGTTCAAAGGAAAAACAACGTGTACGCAAAAGTAGTTGTTGATGTCCCAAATGTAGAAACAGACAAGCCATATGACTATCGAATACCAGAGGACTTACGTTTATTTGTTGAGATGGGTAGTCGGGTTTCTGTTCCCTTTGGCGGGCGCCTGATACAGGGGTTTGTCATAGCGATCAGTGAAATGACGGAATTAGATAAAGTTCGAGATATTGAGAGTGTTTTAGATTTAACTCCACCACTCACAGATGAATTGGTGCACTTAGGATCTAGATTAAGTGAAGAATATATATGCCGACAATATCAGGTGTTACAGGCCATGCTTCCAGCAGCACTAAGGTCCAATTACGGTAAGGAACTTTCACTTACCCCTACAGGTAGAGAGCAAATCCTTCTAGATAATCAGGAACAGAAGGTTATGTCGTATTTGGAACGTGGATCTGTTGACTTCAATCAATTATGTAAACAATTTCCAGAACAGCTTCCATTTATTCGTCATGCTCTCAAGCAGGGGTGGGTCGAAGCGGTGCAAAAGATTAAGAATCGGATTACACGAAAAATGATTTCGTATATTCGGTGCTGTTTAACCCCTGAAGAAGCGGAAGAAGCACTTAGAACGCTTGTAAAAAAAGCAGAAAAACAAAGACTTGTATTAAATTATCTGTTATCCCTAGACCACCCCGTAGCACTTAGGGAAATTCTCTCTACATTAAAGGTTACTTATTCAACAGTTAAAGCACTAGAACAGAAAAAATGGGTAGAAATTGAAGAAGTAGAAGAGAGAAGAGATCCATATGCAGGTCGATCCTTTGTCAATGCAAAGCCCATCGCCTTTACCACAGAACAAAAGGAAGTTATTGATGAGATTGTAGTATCCCTTCAAGTAAATCAATTCACTTCATATCTTCTACATGGAGTCACAGGGAGTGGGAAGACGGAGGTATATTTAGAATCGATAGCCAAATGCCTTGATCAAGATCGTGAGGCCATTGTTCTTGTTCCAGAGATTTCCTTAACACCTCAGATGGTAGAACGATTTAAGGGAAGGTTTGGAAACCAGGTCGCCGTTTTGCATAGTCGTCTTTCGCATGGAGAACGTTATGATGAGTGGCGCATGATCCGAGAAGGAAAAGTAAAGGTAGTAGTGGGAGCCAGATCTGCTGTTTTTGCCCCCTTTTCCCAGCTAGGTTTAATTATTATCGACGAAGAGCACGAAGGATCTTATAAGCAAGAAGAAAGCCCACGCTACCATGCGCGTGATGTTGCCATTGCGCGAGCAAAAAATCATCATGCGGTTACCCTATTTGGTAGCGCAACTCCCTCTCTAGAATCATACTATCAATGTAGTAAAGGGAAAATGAAACTTCTGAGGATGCAGTATCGTGTAGCCAACCGTCCCTTGCCCCCAGTTCATGTTGTAGATATGCGCGAGGAGCTGCGGGAGGGGAATCGGACGATGTTTAGTAGGCCCTTAGCTGAAGCAATCAGAGACCGTCTGCAAAATAAAGAACAGATGGTTATTTTCCTCAATCGACGTGGCTTCTCCACATTTGTGATGTGCAGGTCTTGTGGAAATTCACTGCAATGCCCACATTGTGATATCTCCTTAACCTATCATCGAAGTAATCAAACCGTTCGGTGTCATTACTGTGGCTTCACCGAACAAGTAGCCGAGCAATGCCCATCCTGTGGCAGTACACATATTCGATATTTTGGGACTGGTACCCAGAAGGTTGAAGAAGAGCTTAGTCGGCATTTTCCTGGTATTCGGGTGATTCGGATGGATGTGGATACAACGACACAGAAGGGTTCACATGAGAAGCTTCTCAGTGAATTTCGGAGTGGTGGCGGAGACGTCCTACTAGGTACACAAATGATTGCCAAGGGGCTTGATTTTCCTAATGTAACCTTAGTTGGCGTAATTGCCGCGGATACCATTCTTGGGATGCCTGATTTTCGAGCAGCGGAACGGACATTTCAGCTATTAACCCAAGTCGGAGGAAGAGCAGGGCGACATCAGCTTCCTGGAGAGGTAGTCATCCAAACCTATAATCCGGAGCATTATAGTATTGAATTTGCGAAGACACATGATTATACGGGATTTTTTGCTATGGAAGCCAAGCATCGATTTGAAAAAGATTACCCACCATTCTATCGCTTGATTCTGTTTACCTTTTCGTCTCCAAATGTACCGCTTATTGTTAAATTGGCAGATGAATGGAATAGAAAGCTACAAATATTGCTTCCTTCTAGTATTTATATGCTTGGGCCTGTGGCTTCCCCAATTCCTCGTATCAAGGATAGATATCGATTTCAATGCATGCTAAAATATAGGAACGAAAAGCAAGTGCTTCCTATCGTGAAGAAGATGGCAGATGCTTTCAGCAGCCGCCATAAGAAGGACGATATTTTGCTAACTGTGGATGTAGATCCGCAGATTTTAATGTAGAAAAATGAGACAGATACTTAGGAGGTAGGCATAAATGTCGATTAGAATGATCGTTAAACATCCTGACTCCGTTCTTCGTGAACGAGCAGTAGAGGTTAAGAATTTTAATTCCAATTTGCACAAGCTACTTGATGATATGGCTGACACGATGTATGAAGCAGATGGTGTGGGTCTTGCTGCTCCACAGGTTGGAATATTGAAACGGGTGCTTGTGATGGACTGTGGGGATGGGCTTATTGAGATGATCAACCCTGAAATCCTTGAAAGAGACGGAGAACAATTCGGGGCAGAGGGTTGTTTAAGTATCCCTGGATTATTAGGCGACGTTCGTCGTGCTATGAAGGTGAAGGCTCGTGCCCAGGACCGCCATGGTAATCTGTTTGAGATTGAAGGCGAAGAGCTGCTTGCTCGCTGCATACAACATGAAATTGATCATCTAAATGGAGTTTTGTTTATTGATTTAGCGGAAAAGATGTATGAGAAGAAGGATCAACCAGAAAGCTAGAAAACTGGCCAAATGCCAGTTTTCTTTAATTTATAGAGAGTTTGGAGATGATGAATAATGAAAATTGTTTTTATGGGAACACCTGACTTTGCTGTTCCTTGTTTAGAGCAGCTAGTTAAAGAGGGATATCAAATCATTGAAGTCGTTACCCAACCTGATCGTCCGAAAGGCAGAAAAAAAGAACTTACTCCACCTCCTGTTAAGGTCGCTGCACAGGAGCTTGGTATACCTGTATTTCAACCGGAAAAGTTAAGGGACAAGGAAGCTGTTGATCATATTGTTTCACTTGCACCAGATTTAATTATTACGGCTGCTTATGGTCAGATCCTGCCTTCTAGCCTTATTCATTTGCCAAAATACGGGTGTATTAACGTTCATGCTTCCTTGCTACCTAAATACCGAGGAGGAGCTCCGATTCATCAATCCATCATTGATGGTGAAAGGGAATCTGGAGTTACCATCATGTATATGGTTGAAAAACTTGATGCAGGTGACATTTTAACACAAGTAAGGGTTCCTATCGCTGAGGAAGATACGGTTGGAAGTCTTCATAATAAATTGTCGGCAGCTGGTTCAAACCTATTATTACAAACTCTTCCTAAGCTTATTGCCGGAGAGCTTACACCGATTAAACAGGACGAATCTCTAGTGACCTTTGCGCGAAATATTCAGCGAGAGGATGAACAAATTAATTGGAGCAAATCATCTAGGGAAATCTATAACCAAATAAGGGGACTTAATCCTTGGCCTGTGGCTTTTACAAAGTTACAAGGAGAGGTATTTAAAATTTGGTGGGCAAAGGTTGTTGATGAACAGGGAGTTACAGAAGGTTCAGGGACGATTCTTAAAGTTTCTTCTGATGGAATAGACGTGGCTTGTGGGGAAGGAGTCATTAGACTATTGGAGGTTCAGCCAGCTGGGAAACGAAGATTACAGGTTGCGGATTATGTAAGAGGATTGGGGGATCAAGATTTACAGGGCTCCCAATTTGAAATCTAATCATGATCGATATGGGTTTGTCTTAAGTAAAGGAGTGTCTTTTCATGTTTATTCAGCAGGAAAAAGGATCTGCACGATCGGTTGCCTTAGAAGTATTAGTAGAAGTAGAGGAGAATAAGGCGTTTAGTAATCTGCAATTGAATGCGGTATTACGCCGACAACCATTAGAAAGAAGAGATATCGGCCTAGCAACAGAGCTTGTTTATGGGACTCTCTCTCGATTAAATACCCTGGATTGGATGGTGGAGCAGCTCTCTAAGAAGCCAATCTCCAAGCTAGAGCCTTGGGTTCGTTGTTTACTAAGACTCTCAATCTACCAACTCGCCTATCTAGATCGAATACCAGATCGTGCGGTAATCCATGAAGCAGTGGAGATGGCTAAAAACAGAGGACATCAAGGAATTAGTGGGTTAGTGAATGGGATACTGCGGAATTATCAACGAACAAAAGAAGAGATCAAGATTCCGGCTCAGTGGCCCAAATTCAAGAAGATTGCCATAGAGTATTCACATCCGGAATGGTTAGTGAAGCGGTGGCTCAGTTTGTTCGGTCCAGAGCAAACCATTGAGGTCTGTAAGACGAATAATATGGCTCCATTCATTAGCTTAAGATCTAATCGATTAAAAATAACCAAAGAAGAGCTTATGGAACGTTTAGGTAAGGAGCTACCAGAAGCTGAATTTACCTATTCGCATCTAGCTCCAGATGGAATCACGGTAGGTAATGGTGGTGGAGTGGCTTCATTAGAAGCTTTCAGACAAGGCCTTTGCACGATACAGGATGAAAGCTCAATGCTTGTAGCTTTAGCACTTCGTGTAGTGCCAGGCATGACAGTGCTTGATACCTGTGCCGCCCCTGGGGGAAAGACCACACATGTGGCTGAAAGAATGGAGAATAAGGGAAGCATTCTTGCCTTAGATATTCATGATCATAAGTTGAAGTTAATTGATGAAAATGCGAAAAGGCTTGGGGTAGGTATCATTCAAACGAAATTAGCAGATGCAAGAATGCTACCTAGTGATTTAAGTGAAACCTTGTTCGATCGAGTTTTAGTGGATGCCCCTTGCTCAGGTTTTGGAGTCATTCGTAGAAAGCCGGATTTAAAATGGCAAAAAAGATTTGAGGACATTGCGGCAATAACCGAAACACAACAGCAAATTTTAAATCAAGCGGCAAGATGGGTGAAACCAGGTGGTAAGCTTGTTTATAGTACCTGTACCATAGATCCTGAGGAAAATAATAAACAATTAAATCACTTTATCCAAATGAATCCGAACTTCCGATTGGACCCTACACTTGTAGAGGATTTACCGGAAGTGCTTCGCGCGTATGTTCATAAGTCTGGGGCTTATGTGCAGATTTTACCTCATTATTTTGGTAGTGATGGATTCTTTATTTCACGAGTGATTAGGATTCATTGAGATTTTTTCTTTTCAATTTACATATGGTACAATGAAGTGAAAGTTTTTCTGGGATATATATGCAAGTAGTTCAAATAATAGATAAAAAAGGAAAAATGGTGATATAATTTGAAACCCTTAATCTACGACCTTCGTTATGAGGGGTTGAAGACTTGGCTTGAGGCGAATGGTGAGAAGGGATTCCGTGCCGAACAAATTTTTGGGTGGTTATATGTAAAACGAGTGGATAGCTTTGAAGAAATGCTTAATTTATCAAAGCCACTACGGGAAAAATTAGCTGCGCATTTTGAAATTAGAGGCTTACAGGAAATCACCCATCAAGAATCTAAGGATGGAACGATTAAATTTCTCTTCTCCCTGCATGACGGACATGCCATTGAAACCGTGATCATGAGACATGACTATGGAAATAGCATCTGTGTTACCACGCAAGTAGGTTGCCGGATTGGTTGTACCTTCTGTGCGTCAACCTTAGGTGGATTGAAGCGTGATTTGACAGCAGGTGAAATTGTTTCCCAAGTGTTGATGGCTCAGAAGACCCTTGACATAGTTGGGGAACGTGCCAGTCATGTGGTTGTAATGGGAATTGGTGAACCTTTTGAGAATTTCGATTCCTTACTTGATTTTCTTTACATTATTAATCATGACAAGGGATTAAACATTGGTCAACGCCATATAACGGTCTCAACGAGTGGAATTGTCCCTAGAATTTATGATTGGGCTAATGATATGAACCAATTTAATTTGGCGATTTCTCTTCATGCACCCAATTCTGAACTTCGTTCCCAACTTATGCCTGTAAACCGACGCTATCCATTAGCTGATCTAATGAAAGCGTGTCGATACTACGTGGAAAAAACAGGCCGAAGAATTACTTTTGAGTATGGTTTGTTTGGTGGAGTCAATGATCGAGTAGAGCATGCGGAAGAATTAGCAAAACTAATTGGTGATATACTCTGTCACGTGAATTTGATTCCTGTTAACTATGTTCCTGAACGCGACTATGTTCGAACCTCACGAGATGATATTTTTGAATTTCTTCGAATCCTACAGAAGCGAGGCATTAATGCAACGATTCGCCGTGAGCATGGCAGTGATATTGCTGCAGCTTGTGGACAGCTTCGCGCTCAGCATGCAAAAGAAGCTACGAGGTGAAAAAAGAGATGAAAGCAGCCTACAAGACACATATTGGCTGTGTTAGGGCCTTAAATGAGGATACCGGAGCTGTTGTCAAACTGAATAATGGTTATACGTTGGCGATTGTAGCGGATGGAATGGGAGGTCATCAGGCGGGGGATCTAGCAAGTCTGATGGCTGTTGATTTGATCAAAATTGAACTGTCCGAGCTACCCGATGGACTAACTCCCGAGAAGGCAATAGATTTGTTAGACCAAGCCATCCTTAAGGCAAATGATGCCATCTATCAATATGCCAAAACACATGAAGATTGCATGGGAATGGGGACAACGATTGCGATTAGCATTATAACTTGGGATTGGCTTGTAACAGGTCATATAGGAGATAGTCGGATCTATCGCATTTCATCTGAAGGAATTACACAATTAACGGATGACCATTCGCTTGTCAATGAACTATTAAAAAATGGGCAAATCTCAGCAGAGGAAGCGATTAAACATCCACAAAGGAATGTTTTAATCCGAGCACTAGGCACCGATAAGCATGTGGATGCTGAATTCCAAGCATTAGAGTGGGACGTAGAAGATCATCTCCTCATTTGTTCTGATGGATTATCAAATAAGCTTACCTCTTTTGAAATGCTATCGATCATTCATCAATCCAAGTCACCTGAGATAGCTGTTGATGCACTCATTAATCAAGCTGTCCAAGCTGGTGGTGAGGATAATGTCACCGCTATTGTTATATCCAATGGATTGCCCCAAGCGGGACAAGAAAATGGGGTGAGTGAATGATCGGCAAGCGTCTGGGTGGCCGCTACGAAGTGGAACAGCGTATTGGCGGGGGAGGCATGGCTGTTGTCTATAAAGCCCATGATAATCTTCTAAACCGTACAGTAGCCCTGAAAGTTTTGCGTTCACAGTTTGGACATGACGATGATTTTATTAACCGTTTCCGCAGAGAGGCACAAGCAGCGGCCAGTCTTTCGCACCCTAACGTCGTGAATGTTTATGACGTTGGTGAAGAAGATGACATCCAATATATTGTGATGGAATATGTGGAGGGCTCCACTCTCAAGGAGCTTATCACACGTTCTGGAGTATTGGAATTGGATCAGGCGGTAAACATTGCCGTTCAAATTTGCGATGCATTAGAGCATGCCCATCATAACCACATCATTCACCGTGATATTAAGCCACATAACATCCTAATTGGAAAAGGCGAGAGGGTAAAGGTAACAGATTTCGGGATTGCAAGAGCAGTGACTTCTGCGACGATCACTCATACGGGTTCAGTCATTGGTTCGGTTCATTATTTCTCACCAGAACAGGCAAGAGGCGGAATCAGTGGAGAAAAATCAGATATTTATTCATTAGGGATTGTTTTGTATGAAATGGTCACAGGGAAGGTTCCATTCTCCGGTGATTCTCCAATCAGTGTAGCACTAAAACATTTACAGGAGGAAATTGTCCCTCCACGGGAAATCAATCCAGAGATCCCACAAAGCGTGGAGAATATCATTCTTCGTTCTTTAGTTAAGGACCCACTTCTTCGCTATCAATCAGCACAGGATATGAAACGTGATCTTGTGACTTGTCTTGATCCGCAGCGGTTGGATGAGCCGAAATTTGTTTTGCCTGAGCAGGATGATGAAGCAACAAGAATTATTCCAGCTATCACACCGGAAATGATGACAAAAATCGAAAATGAGCAAGAAGATTTCGATGAAGACTTAAATTCTGATTCTCCTAGAAATAAAGGGAAAGCTCGGAAAAGAAAATGGCTGAAGCCCGTTGGGTGGTTTGTGTCACTTTCTCTATTATTTGTAGGGGCCATTTATGGCTTTAATTTCTTACTTGGTGTCTTCTATGTTCCGGAAGTTAGCACACCAAGGGTGGAGAATATGCAGCTTGATGAAGCACTTAAGACACTGAAGGACAAGGATCTTAAGTATCAAATCGAGAAGCGTTTTAGTGAGGATGTTGCAGATAATGTAGTGATTAAACAAGATCCCTCTCCCGGAATGCGTGTCAAACAAAAAAGCGAAATAATGATATATGTCAGTAAAGGGCAACAGCAGGTTGCTATGCCGGATCTGGTAGGTCTTCCGGAACGTCACATTGAAACCCAACTAGCAAAGTGGAATTATGAAATAGAACGTAAGCCAAGTAACAATTATGCAAGTGGCATGGTGATGGCTCAGAATCCTGCAGCAGGGACTATGGTTTCTCCTTCAAAGGATAAAGTGATGATTACAGTAAGCATTGGCAAACAAACGGTTACTATGCCCGATCTCATTGGATTGACCACGGATCAAGCAGAGGCAACTTTGGTGAAAAGTGGTCTTAAGCAAGGAAAAGTAAAGATGGAACCGAGCTATCAGCAGAAAGGAACGGTATTCCGGCAGTATCCCTTCCAGCCTGGAAGTCAGGCTTCACCTGGTACTGAAATTGAACTAGGAGTGAGTAGCGGATATCCGTCTGATACCAAAGTGGCCAAGGAGCCAGTTCTTGTTCTTCTAGGGGATCAACCATCAGCTGATATCGTTATTGAGGTGTCAGATGCACGAGGCAAGGATAAGGAACAAATCAAAAAAACGATTAAGCAGTCCGAAACATTCGAGGTAGAGGTCGTTTTGGCGGCTAATCAGGATGGAAACATTACCATTTATAAGGATGGCAGTTTACTTGAGAAGCGGAATATTCGTTATTCAGCCATTCCCTAAAAAAATTAGGAGGAAGCTATGCCTGAAGGTAGGATCATTAAGGCATTAAGCGGCTTTTATTATGTCCTTGATGGCGAAGATATTTGGCAGTGTAGGGCAAGGGGAATTTTTAAGAAAAGGGGGATTACCCCTCTTGTAGGCGATATAGTAGACTACGAGCCAGAACCAAATGCAGAAGGCTATGTCATGAATATCCATGAAAGGTGTTCAGAGCTAGTCCGACCTCCCATTGCAAATGTTGACCAGGCTGTACTTGTTTTTTCTGTATCACAACCTGCCCTCAGTCCATTATTACTTGACAAGTTTCTGGTGCATACAGAATGGGCAGGTGTCTCGGCTATTATCTGTTTCTCAAAAACAGATTTAGTGATAGAGGAATATGAGTCGATTGAGCAGATCTATCGGGATCTGGGATATACAGTGATTAAAACAAGTAAACAAAGCCAATGTGGGGTCGAGGAATTGCAAACCCATCTTGCTGGGCATATTACGGTTTTTGCCGGCCAGTCTGGGGTGGGGAAATCAACCCTGCTAAACTCTCTTCTTCCGGGATCTAATCTACTTACTGGGGTTATTAGTGATCGGCTGAAAAGAGGAAAGCATACTACTCGTCACGTAGAGCTTATTGCAGTTGAAAGAGGCTTTGTTGCAGATACACCCGGTTTTAGTCAGTTAGATTTCTTTGATATTGACTTAGAAGAACTCTGTCGTTATTTCGTCGAGATCAAGGAGTATTCTGCATCTTGTAAGTTTCGTGGATGTTTACACTTAACAGAACCTAACTGTGCGGTACGTATGGCTCTAGAGGAAGGGAAAATTCATCCGTCTAGATATAGTAGCTATAAACAATTCCTCGCAGAAATAAAAGAGAAAAAGCGGAGGTATTAGAGATGACTCAACCAATTAAAATTGCTCCTTCTATTCTTTCGGCAGATTTTTCACGTTTGGGAGAGGAAATTCGAGATGTTGAAAAGGGTGGAGCAGACTGGATCCATGTAGATGTGATGGATGGACATTTTGTTCCTAATATCACGATTGGACCATTAGTTGTTGGAGCAATCCGACCACATACAGCCCTCCCATTAGATGTACACCTGATGATTATGAATCCTGATCAATACATACCTGAATTTATCAAACAGGGAGCAGATATTATTTCTGTTCATCAGGAGGCTTGTATCCACCTCCATCGGACGATTTATCTCATTAAGGAACAGGGAGCGAAGGCAGCTGTCGTTCTTAATCCAGCAACACCATTATCCATGATTGAATCAGTACTTACAGATGTAGATATGGTCCTACTCATGACGGTCAATCCAGGATTTGGTGGTCAAAAATTTATTCCACAGATGATAAATAAGATACGTTCATTACGTCAACAATTAGACAGTATGAATTTAGGACATGTAGAGATTGAAGTGGACGGTGGAATCAATCCACAAACGGCAAGACAGGTTGTAGAGGCCGGTGCTAACATTCTAGTAGCTGGCAATGCTGTTTATGGACAGACTGACCGAGGAGCAGCGATTCGTTCCGTCCGTGGTCAATGATAAAGCTTTAAGGGTAACCTGAAGGAACGATTCAGGTTACCCTTATTTTATGCCTTTCGCCGTTCTCCCTCCCAAAATCCTCCGTAAACTTCATGCCTCTCTTCATCATCGATCAAACGAAATCCCTGATCTTGAAGAAAATGAAGGGTGGCATCGTCCATTTCTGCTGAATAAATGGGTTTTTGCAATAGATAGGATTCATAGCGAATAAATTCAAGACATCTCCCCGCATCGATGAGAGAGGTTGAATTTAATGAGATCTCAACAAGCTGAATATGCTTGTGAAAAATTTGGTAGTGGAATTCCAACACGTCATTGACGAGAGTAACCAAACCATCCTTATCTATAGTGAATGTAGCTTGGATTGTTTTGGCGAAATTCCTCAAACGATTTTTAGCTAGGTACTGCGGAAAAATAACAATGTTTGATTTGTGAATAGCTGGTGGGGTGAAAAGTGCCGCTTGTCCCATAATTTTTTTCCTCCTTTAGGTGCTTATCCTACTTTTTATTAGAAAATATACGTCATGAAAGCGGGAATTAGAACATAAGAAAAATAGAGAGGCAAGAGTTTAAATTTTTACGCACATTTCTGGGTGGTTGGTGAATATAATTTATTACATGCGTTTCTTAAAACCCGTGGGCGATCTTTTAGGTACAAGAGATGGGTGGAGGCGGTCAACAAACTAGGTGGTAAGGAGGGGCAGTCATGAGATTCTATACCATAAAGTTACCAAGAATCATTGGTGGAATGGTAAAGGCTGTACTTGGAGCTTTCAAAAAGAAATAATATAGGAATAATCGTCATATTCATTTCATCCCCTTATCCCGTTGAGTGGAGAACACAATAAAAGCACCTCAAGAAAAGAGGTGCCTTTATTGTTTGTAAGTGTAAGCTAGATCTATAAGATCAAGAAAATGAAAAGCTTCCATAAAGCCAATCAGATTGGATTATGGAAGCTTTTATATAGATTAAACACGTTCAACTTTACCGGATCTTAAAGCCTTAGTGCTAACATAAACACGCTTTGGCTTACCGTCTACGAGAATACGAACTTTCTGTACATTAACCCCCCATTTGCGCTTAGTCGCACGGTTGGAGTGGCTTCTTGCGTTTCCAGAACTAGCTTTCTTGCCAGTTACAAAACATACACGTGCCATCGTTTTCACCTCCCTAATACATGAGTGACACAAAAACAAATACTTAAATATACTATCATATTGTGTTTGATATAGCAATATCTATTCCGTCTACACTCTACAAGTTTACCTAAAACTTTTAAAATAGACTGTTCTATAGTAAGATTGAGTGGAGTTACACTATTTGCAAAGGAGAGTAAAAATGACGGTTGAAATGAGTACTACCCTTGGCAGAATTGATGTTTCTAGTGAGGTTATTGCAACTATTGCCGGTGGGGCTGCGGTAGACTGTTATGGTCTAGTGGGTATGGCTTCGAGAAAGGCACTAAAGGATGGACTTACTGAACTCCTTGGACAAGAAAGCCTTAGTCGTGGAGTGGAGGTTCATGAAAAAGAAAATAAGGTAGATATCGATTTACATATTATCGTCAGCTATGGTGTGAAGATCACCGACATTGCTCATCATGTTCAGACGAGAGTGAAAAATTCGTTAGAACAAACATTAGGAGTACAGGTTGGTGCTGTAAATATCTTAGTTCAAGGCGTTCGAGTTTCTGATCTTACCATTTAGGAGGTTTGCATACCTATTAAGAAGGATATAGGTGAGAAATTCTTATGGTATGCCAGCAGTGTAATGAATGAGTTATTATTGCCTGTCACAGCAGTGAAAGGAATTGGTGAGGAAAAAGCGAAGGATTTACTTTCCCTAGGGATTTCTTCTGTTCATGATTTGTTGATGTATTTTCCATCCCGGTATGAGGATTATACGATTAAGGATTTAAGTGAGGTTGCCGATGGGGATAAAGTAACGATCCTTGGTACGGTTTATGCTGAGCCTTCTGTTCGATTCTTTGGTCGGACGAAATCCCGGATGAGTGTACGTTTAGTCGTTGATCGAGTGGTTGTTACAGCGATTTGGTTTAATCAACACTTCTTAAAACCAAAGCTTACCATTGGTAAGGAGATTCAAGTCACGGGGAAATGGGAAAGAGTTAGGCAGCAAATTTCAGTATCTGAGACGAAAATCCAACCAAAACAAGCTAGCAATATGGAGGATATAACGATTGCTCCTGTTTATTCGGTATCACAAGCGATTACAGTGAAACAGATGAGGAATTATATCCAGCATGCGATTGTACAATTTAGTGATAGCTTACTAGAAATAATGCCAGCTGACATAATAGATAAATACCAATTTGTTTCAAGAAAACAAGCCATCGTAGGCATTCATTTCCCCAAATCTGCTGAGGAGGGGGCTCGTTCAAGGAAACGATTAGCCTTTGAGGAGCTATTCTTCTATCAGCTTAAAATGCAGGCATATGCACTTCAACAAAAAAAAATATCCGCAGCAGAGCCACTTGCTATTCCACTTGAGAAGGTTCGTCAATTTGTTAGGTCTTTGCCATTCTCTTTAACACGTGCTCAGAAGCTAGCCCTTAAAGATATTCTAGATGATCTTCAGAAGCCACATGCTATGAATCGATTATTGCAGGGGGATGTAGGGTCAGGCAAGACTGTAGTAGCTGCAGCAGCCCTCTATGCGGTTGTTTGCGCAGGCTACCAAGGTGCACTAATGGTCCCTACTGAGATCTTGGCTGAACAACATGTAACCTCATTAACGAAGCTATTAGCACCTTATGGGATCCAAGTAGCTATTCTTACCGGAAGTCTTGGAGCAAAAGCAAGACGTGACATACTAGCTGGTTTACAAATGGGCTTTATTCAAGTGGTTGTTGGTACCCATGCATTAATCCAAGAGGATGTTTATTTTCAACGACTGGGGCTTGTTATTACAGACGAACAACACCGTTTTGGGGTGGAGCAACGCAAGGTGCTTCGAGAAAAAGGTCTAAACCCGAATGTATTGTTTATGACCGCTACACCTATCCCTAGAACGCTTGCTATCTCTGTTTTTGGCGATATGGATGTTTCTACTATTGATGAACTTCCAGCAGGTAGAAAACCAATTGAAACCTATTGGGTAAAAGAAGAGATGTTTGATCGAGTTCTCTCATTCCTGCGCAAAGAACTAGAAAAAGGTAGACAAGCTTATGTAATCTGCCCTTTAATAGAAGAATCTGAAAAAATTGATGTGCAGAATGCTGTTGATTTATACTCGCATCTGGTTCAATATTTTGGTCTAGAATACCGAATTGGGCTTATGCATGGTAAGTTACCAGCGAAAGAAAAAGATGAGGTAATGAACCAGTTTAGTGAAAATCAAATTGGGGTGCTTGTTTCTACAACTGTTGTTGAAGTTGGGGTTAATGTGCCTAACGCCACCATGATGATTGTTTATGATGCCGAACGGTTTGGGCTTGCTCAATTACACCAGCTACGGGGACGTGTAGGGAGGGGAACGGATCAATCATATTGTATTCTCATTGCAGACCCTAAGACAGAGATTGGGCGAGAAAGAATGAGGATTATGAAGGAAACCACGGATGGCTTTGAAGTGGCCCGAAGGGATCTGCAACTTCGCGGGCCTGGTGACTTCTTTGGTACAAAGCAAAGTGGGCTGCCAGAATTCAAGATTGCAGATTTATTTACTGATTTTAAGGACTTAGAGATTGCTCGTGCGGAAGCAGTAGCCATCCTTTCACAAGAAGATTTTTGGAGATCTGATGAGTATGGTTTTTTACGTAAATATTTAGAGCAGCAAGGGATATTTGAAAAGAAAATGCTTGATTAACAAGAAGGACCGGGTGGTTTCCCGGTCCGTTACTTATTTTCCTAAAGAATGAATTCCATGACCTAGTGCTGCTTCTGCAGCTTCCATGACCATTTCAGCGAGAGTGGGATGGGCATGAATAGTAAGTGAAATATCTTCAAGAGTAGCTCCCATCTCAATAGCAAGCCCTAGTTCGGCGATTAAATTCGAAGCCTCGTAGCCGGCAATCTGAGCTCCTAGGATCACACCACTATCCTTTTCAGCAATCACTTTAACTGTACCTTCCCCATGATTCGCACTCAAGGCTCTGCCATTCGCCCCATAGGCGAAGCGCCCGGTGACAGTAGTGTAGCCTCTTTCCTTAGCTTCTGTTTCACTTAATCCTATGCTTGCCATTTCAGGATCGGAGAAGACAACAGCAGGGATGGCTTTATAATCTATGACACTGCTTAAGCCAGCAATAGCTTCTGCTGCAACCTTTCCTTCATAGGAGGCTTTATGGGCAAGAGCTGGCCCCGCGACAATATCACCGATGGCATACACGTTGGGGATATTCGTCATACAATGTTCATCAATCTCAATGTATCCCCGTTGGTTAAGCTTCATCCCAATACCTTCTAAACCAAATTCATCAGTATTTGGTTTGCGACCTACTGTGACAAGTAAATAATCTGCGGTTACGGTTTTGATTTCCTCTCCAACCTTGAATGTTACCGTAACCTCTTTTTCATTTTGTTCTGCCTTCTCGGCAAGAGCTTTCGTATGGATCTCCACATTCTTTTTCTTTAAAGAACGAGAAACCAACTGGGTCATTGATTTTTCAAAACCCGGAAGAATGTGTTCTGCCCCTTCTAGAATGGTTACCTGTGATCCCAATCTCGCAAAGGTTTGCCCAAGCTCGATCCCAATATATCCACCACCGATGACTACTAATCTTTGGGGGATTTCCTTAAGCGATAAGGCTTCGGTTGAAGATAGGATTCGATCTCCATAGGGAAAGGCTTTGAGTTCGATGGGTCTAGATCCAGTCGCAATAATACAATGATTGAAGCGGTAGCGGTTAACCTCATACCCATTTAACACTCTTACCTCATTAGGTTCCACGAATAAGGCTTCACCACTTAGAATTTGTACATTATTTCCCTTAAGCAAGGATTGGACACCAGAGGTTAGTTTATTTACAACACTTTCCTTCCACTGCTGCGTCTTTGCGAAGTCTATGGTTACATTCTGTGCACTGAGTCCCATATCGCTAGAGCCGTGCATATCCTCATAACGATGGGCTGCAGAAATGAGGGCTTTAGAAGGGATACAGCCACGATTAAGGCAGACCCCACCAAGAGTATCTTTATCCACAATCGTAACATTCTTCCCTAGCTGAGCTGCTCGAATGGCAGCAACATATCCACCAGGGCCTGCACCGATAACAAGAACATCTACTTCTGTGGTAAATTCACCTACAACCATTCATCTATACCTCCATCAGTAGAAAATCAGGCTCTTCAAGTACCTGTTTTAAGTAATTTACAAAATGTTGGGCAGTGGCCCCATCAATAAGACGATGGTCGAAGCTAAGAGAAAGTGCCATTACGGATGCAGCCTGGACAAGTCCATTTTTAACAACTGGTTTATCAGCAATCCTTCCTGTCCCAAGAATAGCAACCTCAGGGTAATTGATAATGGGTGTGAAGAATTGTCCTCCCGCTGAGCCGATATTTGTAATACTGAATGTCCCATTTTTCATTTCCTGAGGGGATAGCTTTCCTCCTCTAGCCTTCTCAGCTAGGCTATTTATTTCTGAAGCAATATTCCATATGCTTTTTCGATCAGCATCAGCAATGATAGGAACCATTAACCCATTTTCTGTATCAGTGGCAATCCCAATATTATAGAATTTCTTATAATGAACTTCTCCTTTTTCCGTATCGAGTGAAGCATTCAGGGAAGGGAATTCTCGAAGAGCCCCAACAACTGCCTTCACAATGAATGGTAGATAGGTGATTTTTGTTTGTTTCTTTTCTGCTAATGGTTTGACTCGATTACGAAAGGCAACTAGCTTGCTCACATCCACTTCATCCATGATTGTTACATGTGGAGCTGTATATTTCGAACGAACCATGGCATCGGCAATAATTTTACGAACTCCTTTAAGGGGCACTGTTTCAATCACTCCAGCAGCAGGCACTTGGATCGGTTGCTGCGTAGGTGCTGTAGTCATCCTTTGATCTTGGGTATCCTGTTGTGGCTGGGCGGATATCTGCGGCTTTGGAGTCTCTTGTTGGTTAAAGCCAAGTACATCCTCTTTTGTAATTCGACCTTTAGGGCCCGTCCCTTGAATAGCAGCAATAGCTATCCCTTTCTCACGAGCTAATTTGCGTACGCTGGGAGTGGCAAGTATTAAGGTTTTATCGATGGTTTCAGGCTGTGTACTTGTGGCTGTAGTTGGAGTAGGTGTTGGGGAAGGTGACGCTTGTGGGCTGACCTCTTCCTTTGGCTGTTTATTCTCAGTTGCCTCTGTATTCCCTTCTCCTTGTACCTCGAAGGAAACTAATTCATCCCCCACAACCGCTACAGTACCTTCTGTTATTTTAATATCCTTTACTACACCATTAACGGGTGAGGGAATTTCGACGACAGCTTTATCATTTTGAACCTCGACGATGGTTTGATCCTCTTCTACCTTATCGCCTGGTTTAACATGCCACTTCACAATTTCTCCCTCGTGGATTCCTTCACCAATATCAGGAAGCTTAAAAGTAAAGATTCCCATGCTTTATTCACCTCATTTCATTAGAAGTTTAATACCTGGTTAACACCATCTAACACGCGATTGGGGTCCGGTAGCCATTCATCCTCAATGCTTGCGAAGGGAAACACAGTATCAGGGGATGTTACCCGAATAACTGGTGCATCTAAGTGTAGAATGGCTTTTTCATTAATTTGTGCGATGATTTCGGCAGCGGCCCCAGAGGTTCTTTGAGCTTCCTGAACAACCACAGCACGATTTGTTTTCTGGATGGAGGTCACAATCGTATCAATATCAATAGGACTGATTGTGCGTAGATCGATTACCTCTGCCTGTATTCCCTTTGATTTTTCTAGCTCCCCAGCTGCTTTTAGAGCTGTATGTACCATGGCTCCATAACTGATAATCGTGATGTCCTTGCCTTCTTTAACAATATTGGCCTTACCGATAGGTATTGTGTAGTCCCCTTCAGGCACTTCTCCTCTAAATGAACGATAAAGCTTCATATGTTCAAGAAAGACAACAGGATCGTTATCACGAATGGCAGAAATCAATAATCCTTTGGCATCGTAGGGATTAGACGGAATTACTACCTTAAGTCCAGGCGTTTGCATCATTAAGCCTTCTAAGCTATCTGCGTGAAGCTCAGGAGTTTTGACACCACCACCGAAGGGAGAACGAAAAACGATGGGGCAGTGATATCTTCCACCGGAACGAAATCTCATTCGAGCAGCTTGTGCGGCAATCGAGTCGAAAACTTCGAAAACAAAACCGAAGAATTGAATTTCTGCTATAGGGCGAAAATCTTGGGTACTAAGTCCTACGGCTAGACCACCAATTGCTGATTCAGCTAGAGGGGTATCAAAGACTCGTTCTTCACCAAATTCCTTTTGGAGACCTTCGGTTGCACGGAAAACCCCACCGTTTTTACCGACATCCTCACCGAAAACAAGGACACTCGGGTCACGGCGAAGCTCTACTCGCATCGCATCGGTAATGGCTTGAATCATGGTCATTTGGGCCATCTTTTATTTTCCTCCCGTTCGTTCAAAGTGTTGTTTTTGTTCTGCGAGGTGTGGAGGTAATTGATCGAACATGTTATCAATAAGTGATGGAATCGACATTTTGGGAGTTGCATCTACCTTTTTCATGGCATCTGTTATATCTTGTTTTGCTTGCTCTATAACTTTTGTTTCTTCTTGCTCACTCCATAATTGCTGAGATTCCAAGAATTTGCGGTAACGGACTAGAGGGTCCTTTGATTCCCATTCTCCTAATTCTTCGTTTGTCCGATAACGGGTAGGATCATCTCCGGCCATGGTATGCGGACCATAGCGATAGGTCAGGGTTTCGACTAGGGTAGGCCCTTGTCCGTCTATAGCTTTTTCACGTGCCTCTGCCACAGCTTTGTAGACAGCAAGCACGTCCATTCCATCCACTTGAATACCAGGAATTCCTACAGCTACAGCTTTATCGGCTAATGTTTTGGCAGCAGTTTGTTTTTCTACAGGAACGGATATGGCGTAGCGGTTATTTTGTACAACGAAAACAGCAGGAAGCTTATATGCCCCGGCATAGTTAATTCCTTCGTAGAAATCTCCCTGAGAGGTTCCACCATCTCCAATATAGGTAATAGCCATTCTCTTTTCTTTTTTAAGCTTAAAGCCCATGGCGACGCCAGAGCATTGAATGATTTGGGCTGCAATGATAATTTGCGGCATTAATACATTGACTCCTTCAGGAATTTCTCCTCCATGCTGATGTCCACGTGAATACAGAAAAGCCTGATAGAGAGGGAGTCCATGCCAAACAATTTGTGGAATATCTCGATAGCTTGGAAGGATAAAGTCATCTTTAGATAGAGCAAACTGGCTACCTAACATAGAAGCCTCTTGGCCTGCAACAGGGGCATAGAAGCCAAGCCTTCCTTGTCTGTTTAAGCTGATTGCCCGTTGATCCCATACTCTTGTATAAACCATCCTTCGCATAAGCTCTTTCAACTGTTCTGTAGACAGTTTGGGCATAGCATCAGGATTTGCTACTGTACCGTCCATATTTAACACTTGCAGTGTTTTTCTTTCTAGTGCTATTGCCTGCGTCACCATCGCTGCTCACCTACCTAGTAAGTATCGAAAAAAATAGAACAATTACTTTATATGCCAATTATTATTAAGGTTTGTCGATCCTTGTCTTTTCATGCAAAGACTGCAAAAATTTTAAGGAAAAAAGACTAAACACACATAAAGTGTATTGAGTCAATAGGATGGGGCGGACCCATAGCCGATTTCAACAAAGCAGTCCAATATGAGCCCTCTAGCGTCTGCGGTTTATAGGGTGAGGTGGTTTATGAAAGGGTGATAAAATGCCTAGCAGATTAGCATCCATGAGAATGGTAAATATCTTGGTGCAAATAAAAGATGAGAAACAATATGATCTATAATTTGCTTTTTGTCTTTGAGGTTGTAAGAACGTAATAAGCTATTCCTACCATACAAGCAAGTGCTGCAGATGGCAAAACCAAAAGTAACAACATTTTAACTTGAAAAAATAAATGAACAAAAAAATGCATGTAATTACCCACCTCTGTTTTAAAAAATCATTCTAAAATAAGGGTGGTTAATTTACTGAATAAATATAACAAGCGATTGAAAATAAAAGATCCTTTCGAAGTAGGAACGAAAGGATCTTTCTAGAGTATATCGATTAAGATTCATAATAGTAGCACCTGCAGTTGCCACTGTTTCATTAACACCCCCGATGAAAACGACGGAAACGACGGCGATGGCGACGGAAATGACGCCTGCGGAAACCAGGGAAAAGAAAGAAGCCAGGGAACCCCATTTATATCACCTCTTCTTTACAAGGTTAATATAGTTTATGTCGGAATCAGAAACGTGCTTGGACTAATCTACTAATTGATTAATTAATAGTTTTGTAGATTTTTGTTGAAGAGGTGACTACTTTGAAGGTTGATAAAAAGGTCTGTAAGACGGAAACGTTTCGAACGATATTAGCTAAACAAGGGTATAACGAAACAAATCTACCAGTGGGTATGATTTTATCAAAGTACAAAGTAAAAAACCGCTTAAAGCGGTTCAATCTTCAAAATTTGATTCTTATGAGTTCTAAAAAGAATGTTAAGAGTTTCTTCATTAAGAATAATATGATTAACCATTTGATAATCACAAGATTCATCGATCCAATCTTTATAGGTTACCCTGTATTTCATAATCGCTTCCTCCTTTTTACAATACCCAACTAATATATGAACAAAATGGAAAAATAGAACCAGATTATATTCTAAGCGAATTTAGAAGTTCGTCTTTTTTTATTTTTCCCTTATAAATCGCATAAAACCATAAAAAGACTAAGATTTGAAACCAAAAAACTTTGCAAGTTCAATGCTATAATAAACAAAATGAGATTTGCGAGGGATAGTTCATGCATAAGAAAAAATTAGTGGTTCTATTTATAGTCTTATTCATTTTATTAGTAGCTGATTTAATGAATAATGGGTTAGTAAGTAGGTTGTTAAATATACATCTTTAGGCACCTTTAACAGGTGTTTTTTTCTTTACCGGAATCCATTTTATAAGACTTCTTGGATGGCGAGTTTTTATTTGTTCTGGAAATAAAAAAAGCCCTGGTTTCCCAAGGCAACTCTCAACACTAAACATTTGTTTAGTTAATGTTATTATAATTTAGTATGACGAAATATTCATTAGATAGTGCATGGTAAATAAGCCACCCATTCCCACATGTTCATATTTATTATCGATGGTACAATAGCCTTAGTTAAACCTTCTCGTTGTTTAACTTGACCGGATCTTTGGCGCTTCGGATGAGGCGCACTCTTTAAGCGAACAAACAGAAGCTTTCAAGCAACCCTACTATCATTGGATAGTGGGGTTGTTTTCGTTTACCTTGAACATAACTTGGCAGGAGAGAATGGCACTATATCTTCATCCCTTAATCCTTTCACAGCCCAAACTAACTCTGTAATAGCTTATCTAAATCCCAGACCAACCAGGACCAGGGAAGGTTTTTAGTGCCCTGTTTTCATTCATAAAAAAAGATTTAATGCGACGTGGTATACCTACTTTTTGTCCCGAGGACATTGCTTTTGTTCAATCGGTATCACTACCGTAAAAGCCAAGGTTGGTATATCATCCATATGTCGCATTAAACCAATGGGAGAGGAGAAACCGGAGGAAGAGCTTATGGGGAAACGTAAGTCTTCTCCGCGGTTGTCAGTAACATGTTTTACCACGTTACTAATTTTATTATGAACAAACCTTGGAAGGTTTATACGCATTTGGAAATAAATTTTAAAAATAGGGTGAAGAAGGAGTCAACATTTACCACCAAGCTTTGTTTATGTTAAACTTGAGATTACATGTGCAAGCTTATGATAAGTGAATTTTGTAGGTGGTGACAACTGTTGAGAGTCATCTCAGGAACTCGTAAAGGTAATCCATTATCTGCTGTTCCGGGTAAAGGAACAAGACCAACTGTAGATAAAGTAAAAGAATCGATTTTTAATATGATTGGTCCATATTTTGACGGTGGAATCGCCCTTGATCTCTATGCTGGAACAGGTGGACTTGGTATCGAGGCGCTAAGTCGTGGGGTGGATAAGGTTATTTTTGTTGATATGAATCGCAAGGCTATTGATATTATTAAGCAAAACCTTGAAGTTACCCATTTCTCAGAGCAAGCTGAGGTCTATAAGAATGAGGCCTCTAGGGCTCTAAAAGCCTTGGTGAAGCGTGGATTGAAATTGGATCTTATTTTTCTTGACCCTCCGTATGCTGAACAGAAGGTAGAAAGTGAAATTGCTATCCTATTTGATTATGAATTATTAAATCCAAATGCCCGAATTGTGGTAGAAACAGATGTAGATATTGTTCTAGTCGATCGAATCGGCGGTGTGGAAAAGGTGAAAGAAGTAGAATATGGAAATACCAGAGTTACTGTGTATGAAAATAGGGATCAGCATCCCCTTGGGGAGGAAGAGGAAGAATGAGTATTGCAGTTTGTCCAGGGAGCTTTGACCCGATAACGAAGGGACATATCGACATTATTCAAAGAGGAGCTAAGATCTTTGATAAGGTGATCGTAGCTGTATTAATTAATCGAAAGAAAACTCCTTTGTTTACGGTACAAGAGAGGGTAGAAATGTTGAAAGAAGTTACGAAGCATCTGCCGAATGTTGAGGTGGATGCTTTTGAAGGATTATTGGTTGAATATATGAGAGCCAAAAAGGCTAAGGCTATTATTAAAGGACTCAGGGCGGTATCAGATTTCGAATATGAGATGCAAATGGCTTCGATTAACCGTCTTATGGATGACGATGTGGAAACCTTCTTTATGATGACAAACAACCAATATTCCTTCCTCAGCTCAAGCATCGTCAAGGAAATTGCTAAATATCAAGCAGATGTGAGTAGCCTTGTACCACCATTGGTAGAAAAGCAACTAAGATTAAAATTTGCGCAGGAAGAGGAAGATTAATTCTTGAAAATCCATCCAAAAAAACTCGGTATAAACCGAGTTTTCTCTTTTTGAACAAAAATTACAAACTACGAGTTGAACTTTTCCACAGAAAGGTGAAAAAAGATAAAACCAGCAAAAATAACAAGAGGATAAGAGCATAGGCCCCTAAATTATCCAATGCACCCATAGCGTAGGATAAGCTACCTGATGGGATTTGCTGCATAAATACAGGTACAATTTTTGTTTGGGTAGTTTCACGTAAGGGATCCCAAACAGCAAGGGCAATTAACCATGAAAATATGGCATGTACCATTTTATAAATAAAATAGGGTTTATAGCGCATATCTGTGGAGCTAATGATACTTGCTACTTGTGCATGAACGGAAATACCTCCCCACGCAACAAATGCAGAAGCCAATGCAACCTTGGTTTTTAAATCAATATTTCCAATTAATTCGCTAATACTTTTCATACCCTGTGTGACTTCAAAAAAACCGATGATAAACGGTTTAGATAATTGCTCCGGAAGGTGAAACAATTGGAGCAATACACTAAAGGGAGCTGCAATAAAACTTGCCAAAAACCCGGAAGTAATGAAGTTCATAATGACAGAAAACAAAATGATAAAACCGCCAATGACAAAAACCGTCTGAAAAGAACTTAATACAGCATCACCCATCAATTTACCTAAAGGTCGTTTTTCTTTCATCCTGGCTCTGTGCATAGCACGAAAGGCACGGAGAAAGATGGGAAGATCCTTATCGAGAGTGTAAATTGTTTTTTTTCCTTTCCAGTCATGAAAGCGCAATAGGATTCCAAGTAGAATGGCACCTGTGTAATTGGAAATAGCAATTGTGAGGCCTAATGAAGCGTCATGAAAGAAACCAACAGCGATAGCTCCGAAAATAAAAAGGGGATCTGAAGTACTAGTAAAACAGACTAGTCGTTCTCCTTCTGCCCTTGAAACTAAATTCTGTTCACGGAGGCGAACCGTTAGCTTTGGTCCTACTGGGTAACTAGAAGCCAGCCCCAGGGCAGTAACGAAGCCACCGGTACCTGGTACATTAAATAGGGGGCGCATTAAAGGTTCTAGGAGTACACCCATGAAATGAACAACACCAAATCCCATCATGATTTCAGAAATAATCATAAAAGGCATGAGGGCAGGAAAGAGTACATCCCACCAAATTTTAAGCCCCCTTAGGGAGGAATCGAATGCCATTTGTGGGAAGCGTATCATGGCAACCACCAGCAACATGCTAGAAATGGCAAAAAACAATGTAACCACGTATGGTTTCCAACGCATAGAAGCCTCCAATTAAATTGTGATTAGTCTGTTATCAATAAAATCTACGCATTTACTACTATGAATAGACCAAGCATCCGAAATTCAATTGGTTGATCATTCCAGTCACCATTCATATAATAGGTAGTAATTATGGAACGAAAGGGCAGACCTGCGTCATCTAAAGCATCTGTACTACGTCGATTTACTACTTGCTCAGATGCAACTGTTGCCCTCGGAAGGGGTTTGAGAAAGGGAGGGAGCTGCTAATGCAAAGACCAAAGGTTGGTTTGGCGCTTGGTTCAGGTGGTGCAAGAGGATTGGCTCATATTGGAGTCATTAAAGTACTTGAAGAAGAGGGTATCCCTATCGATTATATCGTTGGAAGTAGCATGGGAAGTTTGATTGGAGCCTTCTATGCATCGGGTATGAATCCAGATATGATGGTAAAACTGGCAATGAACCTCAAAAGGAAGTATTGGATTGATCTAACGGTTCCCAAAATGGGATTTATAGCAGGAGAGAAAATCAAAGAAATGGTGAAAATTCTTACCCAAGGAAAAAAAATAGAAGAACTTTCGATTCCACTATCGATTGTTGCTACGGATATTTTGAAGGGGGAACGAGTAGTATTTCGTCAGGGTTCTGTGAGTCAGGCAGTAAGAGCAAGCATATCAATTCCCGGGATTTTTGTCCCTGAAGAAATAGATGGAAAGCTATTAGTTGACGGTGGAGTCATTGATCGTGTTCCGATTACCGTTGCTAGAGATATGGGCTCTGATGTTGTGATCGGTGTGGATGTAGGTATTAAATCCAGTGATGTACGATTGGGATCCATATTTGATGTGATTTCACAAACGATTGAAGTGATGGAACGGGAAATTTTTCGACACCGTGTTTTGCAAGCAGACATTATGATTAGCCCAATGGTTGATCAGTTTAGTGCGACAGCATTTTCACAAATAGAAGAATTGATTGAAATTGGTGAACAAACAGCGCGGGCTGGGATAGAGGAGATCAAAGAAAAACTAGAGAATAGGTGGAAGCAATGAAAAAAAATAGAAGGATATTCTGGGGCTTTGCCCTTATTGCTGCAATTTTTTTAGTTTTAAATATACCAGTTCCGTATTATATCGAAAGGCCTGGTTCTGCCATTCCTTTAGCCCCTATGGTTGAAGTGGAGGGTGGCTTTCACGATGAAAAAGGGAGTCTAAACATGACTACCGTTAGGATGGGTCCAGCCTCTATAGGACGTTATTTATATGCCTTAGTAGATCCTAATTCGGAGCTTGTGCACTCAGAATATATACATAGCCCGCATGAATCGAATGAGCAGTATACCCAAAGACAGTTAGAAGTGATGAAGGCTTCACAGGATACAGCGAAAGTTGTGGCCTTTCAAAAAGCGGGATACCAATTTCCTATCCAAAATAATGGGGCCATGGTTATGCAATTGTTACCTGGATATGCTGCGGAGCAGGTATTGAAGATTGGTGATATTATCGTTGAAGTTGAAGAGAAGGAAATCCACACAGCAACAGAGCTTGTCGAAGCACTGAAAGGAAGATCCGAAGGAGATAAAGTTAAGATTGAATATCTTCGGGAAGGAAAGAAGGAATCAGCAACTCTTGAGATGAAATTATTACCAGGGGAGACACAGGAAGGCAAGAAAAAAGCCGGGATTGGGATTGCTTCACCGGTTACCCATCGGCAGTTCATATTACCTAAAAACGTAATCATTAAGTCAGAAGATATCGGTGGCCCCTCTGCAGGCCTTATGTTTACGTTAGAAATGATTAATCAGCTGACTCAAGAAGATATTACAAAAGGATACCATATTGCAGGAACAGGGACGATTAATGAGGATGGAACAATCGGACCCATTGGAGGTATCACACACAAAATTGTAGCTGCCCAAGAGCAAGGGGCAGAGATTTTCTTAGCTCCAGCGACTTCCATCGAGGGAGAGAAATCGAATTATGAAGAAGCCGTAGAAAAAGAGAAGTCAGCAGGATTAAGTATTAAACTTGTTCCGGTGAAAAACGTCGATGATGCGTTGAATTACTTGAAAACTTTAACGCCAAAATCATAAGAATAGATAAGGTCTAAGTTCTCATATTTTCAAGAGCTTAGACCTTATTCTTTTAAACGATAATAGGAGGCATATAGAACTCTTGATTGTATTGCTTTTTTTCGAATGGCTGTGGACAGCCTAATTGGTAGATGGTTGATGCACGAATATCAAGCTCTAGCATGGCTTCTCGAGTCTTAGGGATCTTAGTCAAAATCGGGACAGGAGAAAGCTTCTTGGCTAGGTGAAGTAATTCTCTTCCCTTACTATTGAAACCAAGGACTCGAATATAAGGTACCCCTTGATCGAGGTTGAAGGACTGAACCTGTCCCTCTTTGATATTTAGCAGGGTGTAGAGGAAAAGCCGTTGTAGTCGGTTCCAGGTATAACGTTTCGTTTTTATTCGTTCCATCAATTCCTGAAAGGAATGTGAATAGAGAAATTCCCGTTTCAAACGATATTCTAACCCTTCGTCCATTCCATAGATTTCAGCAAGCTCACTCTCAGATTTTGTTGCTAAGTTAGCCATTAGAAAGGGATAGAAATGATTCCAAGTAACTGGGCAACGACCAGCTTGTGATTCCTGAGAAAGAATTTCGTATGTTGTCTTAGGAACATAGGGAATAATGTCATTTATCGTTTTTTCTAGGAGTTGCTTACGGATTGCGGTAGCACTTGCAATTCTTTGATCCGTGATGGATTCTTGATGATAGTCCGCTTTTGTTCGAATAACTGTGGCTGGTTGGATTTTGCTTTGAAGTCTTTTTAGAGCAAGTACATAATTTAAACCTAAAATATTATTTGGTTGTTCAATGAATTTTTCGGGGATATTGAACGAAGAGGAGATAGCGGAAGCATAGGCTTTAGGATAAGATAATCCAAGGGCCAAAAGTTCCTTTATCTTTTGTTTGAAAGAATGTGGTTCATCTTGTAGGCAATCAGCTAAGGAATGGATCCAAGAGAGTTCTCCACTTTCACTTCCAAAACAGACGTAGTCCACTATTCCAAGATTATGCAGGGTAGAGATGGCACCAAATGCAAACCACTCCGCATTCTGAGTGCAATAAGCTAAGGGTAGCTCGAGAACAAGATCAACCCCAAGGGCTAGTGCCATCTGAGCACGTGCCCATTTCCCAACGAGTGCGGGCTCTCCTCGCTGTAGAAAGAAGCCACTCATAACAGCAACTGAGGCATTAGCTCCAGTCGCTTGCAGGGATTGTTGAAAATGGTGGAGATGACCATTATGCAGGGGATTATACTCAACGATAAGACCAACAACCTTCATTTCAATTATTGCCTCACTTTCAAACTAAGGAATCATTTTCATTATAATGAAAGTCAATATTGTTGACAAACCTTCATAGCAAGGATATAATAATTTTTGTTGTCTAGAGGTGACTTACTATGATTATACTTTTGAATGAATTAGAGAAAGCTCCTCACCAAACCTTATCTTTAGATAACCAGATTGATATGAGTACGGTGAGGTACCAAGATGTTGCAGCCTTTGAAGATTTTTATTTTAAGGGCCAAGTATCGAAGGAAGCTGTGTTAGTTGTAACTGAGGGAATAATCACTGGATTACTTAAGGTGAAGTGTTCTAAGTGTTTAGTACCTACAGAGTATCCATTGGAAATCGACTTTAATGAGCAATTTGCTGAAGGGCCAGTGGATGAAGAAGGCGATATTCACTCTTTCCACGGAGGGAAGATTGACCTTACTCCCTACTTCCACGAATCTATTTTTTTGGAATTACCCCAAGTTTTCAACTGTGGTGAGGATTGTAAGGGATTATGTCCTACTTGTGGAGTGAATCGTAATGTTGAACCTTGTGGATGTGTGAATGAACGCATTGATCCGAGGTTAGCTGATCTTGCTTTATTTTTTGAGAAGGATCAGAAATGAAATAGGTTATTTCTAATACTGGCAATTTGTTAGTGTTAGTGATAATATACAGTATACTTCTATCGGAACAACCCCATGGTTGGTAACTGGTAAGAGGAAACATTATCAACATGTGTTGAAGGGGGTGGAAGCAATGGCAGTACCTCAAAGAAGAACTTCCAAAACTCGCAAAAGAATGCGCCGCACACACTTCAAGCTTGAAGTGCCAGGCATGGTGAAATGCCCGAATTGCGGAGAATATAAATTATCTCACCGTGTTTGCAAAGTTTGTGGATCTTACAAAGGTGAAGAAGTTGTAAACAAATAATAGAGCCTGCTGGGGCAAGGTGTGTTTTCACGCTTTGCCCTATTTGCCACATGGCCATGTTTAGGTTCTAAAAATGAATAAAGTGAACTCAAACTTCTTGTAAACTAGCGTTTTACTTATTGAAAGGCTTCATAATAGAAGCTTTTTTTATTTGTCTAAATTAGTCGGGTACTTTCGGTTGCATGGGAATACAATTTTTCATATACTACTATTAGTACCTGGTATTAAGTTTTTGGGTGGCGGTGAGTATGTATTTCACGTCTAAAGAAGAAGAATAGACAAGAAGAATTAATAGAAAAGCTGAAGAATAATCCCTTTCTCACGGATGATGAACTCGCCCATAAATTCAGGGTAAGCATCCAAACGATACGCCTAGATCGTTTTGAACTGGGGATACCGGAACTGCGTGAGAGAATTAAGAATGTAGCCGAGCAGAAATGGGACCATCTTAAATCCCTTCAATTAAACGAAGTGATTGGAGAATTAACAAATCTGCACTTAGATAAGTCTGCAACCTCCATTTTTGAAGTGAAAGAGGAACATGTATTTTCTAGAACACAGGTAGCCCGAGGACATTACATATTTGCTCAAGCAAATTCGCTTGCCGTAGCTGTGGTTAATGCGGATATGGTATTAACAGGTGCAGCTAGAGTGCGCTATGTTCGACCCGTTAGACTTGGGGAGAGGCTTATGGCAATTGCCCAGGTTAAATCGCAAAACAATGATCAGGTGTTGGTGCGGGTGGAGACGACCGTTCACGGTGAACTCGTTTTTAGCGGTACGTTTCGGGTGTTCAAAGCAGCGGAGAAGCATATATAATTAGGAGGGAATACCTTGAAGATCGCAATAGACGCTATGGGTGGCGATCATGCCCCCCAAGCGATTGTGGAAGGTGCACTGAAGGCTGCACAGTCCTTACCAAATGTACAAATACTATTAGTTGGCGATAATGAAAAGATTAAGCACCATATCATTGGAGATTGTCCAAATAATATAGAGATTATTCATGCCTCTGAAGTCATTGCTGCAGATGAGAAGGAACCTGCGAAAGTAATCCGACGTAAGAAAGACTCATCCATGGTTATTGCACTTGAAATGGTGAAGGACCAAAGAGCTGATGCAGTCATTTCTGCAGGAAATACCGGTGCATTTATGGCTGGTGGAATATTTATTGCGAAAAGGATGGAAGGAATTGAACGGCCTGCTTTAGCCCCTGTTCTACCTACTATAGGAGGTAGTGGTGTGCTTGTACTTGATGTTGGTGCCAATATGGATGCGAAACCAGAAAACCTACTTCAATACGCAATCATGGGGAATATTTATATGAAGCGCGTGATGGATGTGGATAAGCCGAGAGTAGGGCTCCTTAATGTAGGTACAGAGGAGAAGAAGGGAAACGAGCTTACCAAGGAAACATTTGAGTTACTAAGCTCACAGGCTTTTGAGTTTGTAGGAAATGTAGAGGCTAGAGATATTCCTTTTAATGTATGTGATGTAGTTGTATGTGATGGATTTTCCGGAAACATCCTGTTGAAGTCATTTGAAGGAATGGCTGAAGTGATTTTTAAAGTGATGAAAGAAGAATTTATGAGTTCCTTTCGGGCAAAGATTGGTGCATCTATACTTCGCCCAAGCTTTAGTCGTATTCGCAAGAAACTTGATTACATGGAATACGGGGGTGCTCCTTTAATGGGGCTTGGACGGCCGTGTATCAAGGTCCACGGCTCCTCAAATGCCAATGCGATTAGAACAGCTATTTTTCAAGCTGTACGCTTCGTAGAGGAAGATGTGATTGGATATATATCCCAAGAAGTGAAACTAGAAGGAAGGGAATCGAATGGATAATAAACTTTCAGTCGGTATTCTAGGAACAGGCTCCTATGTCCCGGAAAAGGTGTTAACAAACAAAGAGTTAGAACAAATGGTTGACACCTCGGACGAATGGATCGTCTCTCGGACAGGTATTTGTGAAAGACGAATTGCGGCAGAAAATCAAGCCTCCTCAGATTTGGCCTACGAGGCCGCACTTCGTGCTCTGGAACAAGCGAGTGTCCGACCTGAAGAACTTGATTTGATCATCGTAGCGACTGTGACACCGGACACTTCTTTTCCATCTACTGCAAATATAATTCAGGATCGTCTTGGTGCGAAGAAAGCTTCTGCATTCGATTTGTCGGCAGCTTGTACAGGATTTTTATACGGCTTAACAACAGCTACTCAATTCATTCAGAATGGACTTTATCGGTATGCGTTAGTGATTGGGGCGGAATGTTTATCTAAGATTACCGATTGGACAGATCGTAATACCTGCATATTATTTGGGGATGGTGCTGGTGCAGCGGTTGTTGGCCCAGTAAAGGAAGGGCATGGTTTTCTGTCCTTTGATTTAGGTTCTGATGGTTCAGGTGGTGAACTCCTGAAGTTACCTGCGGGCGGTTCAAGACTTCCAGTAAGTGAACAAACCATTCAAGACCGAAAGCATTATCTCTACATGGCGGGAGGGGATGTATTCAAATTCGCCGTGCGGACAATGGGGACTTCTGCAGAGGAGGCCATTCAAAAAGCTGGCTTAAAGAAGGAAGACATTGATTTTCTTGTACCACACCAAGCAAATATTCGAATTATTGATTCTGCAGTGAAAAGATTTGGTCTCTCAATGGATAAGGTTGTTGTCAATTTGGATCGATATGGAAATATGTCTTCCGCATCCATACCTGTTGCTCTAGACGAGGCTGTACGCAGTGGTCGGATAAAGGATGGGGATAACCTAGTACTTGTTGGTTTTGGTGGCGGTCTTACTTGGGGCGCCTCTGTCTTAAAGTGGAGTTCAGAAGAAAGGAAGTAAATTTATGGGTAAAATTGCTTTTGTCTTTCCCGGACAAGGATCACAATATGTAGGAATGGGAAAAGAAGCCAAAGAACATAATCAGAGAGCTGCTGCAGTACTTGAAAAAGCAAATGATGCATTAGGGGTATCGTTAACAGATCTTTGTTTTGAGGGACCGGAAGATGTTCTTCGTCTGACGGCTAATGCTCAGCCAGCTATTCTAACGACAAGCATCGCTATGCTAGAATGGTTGCGAGATGAAGTAGAGCTTAATCCTTCCTATGTTGCGGGACATAGCTTAGGAGAATACTCAGCGCTTGTTGCAGCAGGGGCTATGAGCTTTGAGGATGCTGTTGTGGGTGTACGTGCCCGTGGTACTTATATGGAAGAGGCTGTTCCTGCTGGAGTTGGCACTATGGCTGCGGTCCTCGGTATGGATCGAGAGCCACTCGGGGAAATATGCAATGAGGTAACTGAATCTGGTGATCCTGTGCAGTTAGCCAATCTGAATTGTCCAGGACAGATTGTTATTTCTGGTTCAGCTGCTGGAGTTCAGAGGGCAGGAGAAGTGGCGAAAAGTGGTGGTGCCAAAAGGGTGATTCCTTTGAATGTGAGTGGGCCATTCCATTCATCTCTGCTTAAACCAGCTGCTGACAAATTGGCAGATAAACTAGCTACCTTTGATATCAAGGATGCACAGGTTCCGGTTATAACGAATGTTTCAGCTAAGCCGACTACGGATGCTAAGGAAATTTATCAATCTTTGGTTGAACAGGTCGTTTCATCCGTTCTTTGGGAAGATTCTGTTCGATTTATGCTTGATCAAGGTGTGGATACGTTTATCGAAATAGGCCCTGGAAATGTTCTTTCTGGTTTGATTAAAAAGATTGATCGTAATGTGAAAGTGTACTCGATAGGGGATGTGGCCTCCCTAACTAAGTTTAAATCCGAATGGATCTAGGGGTGTGTAGAATGTTAAATGGTAAAGTTGCTATTGTTACTGGTGCTTCACGAGGAATTGGACGTGCCATTGCTTTATCTCTTGCCTCTGCAGGTGCTGATGTTTTAGTGAATTATGCAGGGAGTGAGGCCGCTGCTCGTGAGGTTGCTGAGGAAATTGAAAAAATGGGAAGAAAGGCATTCCTTTTTCAAGCAGATGTATCGAATAGTGAACAAGTTGGCCAACTAGTTGAAAAAGCTCTTGAAATTTCTGGCCGAATCGATATTCTAGTTAATAATGCTGGAATTACTCGTGATAACCTACTTATGCGCATGAAGGATGACGAGTGGGATCAAGTTATTAATACAAACCTAAAAGGGGTTTATAATTGTATCAAAGCAGTCACGCGTCCGATGATGAAGCAACGTTCTGGCCGAATCATTAATATTTCTTCTGTGGTGGGATCTGTGGGAAATCCTGGACAAGCTAATTATGTTGCAGCTAAAGCTGGGGTGATTGGACTTACTAAATCTGTTGCCCGTGAAATGGCTAGCAGGGGAATTACAGTGAATGCGGTAGCTCCTGGTTTCATTGAGACGGATATGACCGCAAAACTTGGCGCTGATATCCAATCGAATCTTTTAGGACAAATCCCTTTGCAAAGACTTGGACAACCTGATGATATTGCCAACATCGTACGTTTTTTAGCTAGTGAGGAAGCGTCTTATATTACAGGTCAAACCATTCATGTGGATGGTGGAATGTATATGGGATCATAATATTGATTATTTTTTAATGGCTTGGACTGGTTTTCCTTTGCAACTTTTCGTATAATACCTGAGAGGAGGTGAAGGTAATGGCAGATGACATCTTGGAAAGAGTGAAGAAAATCATCGTTGATCGCCTTGGGGTTGACGAATCAGCTATCGCATTGACATCTTCTTTTAAAGAAGATTTAGGAGCAGATTCTTTAGATGTAGTTGAATTAGTAATGGAATTGGAAGACGAGTTCGACATGGAAATCTCAGATGAAGACGCTGAGAAAATTTCTACAGTGGGCGATGTAGTGGAATACATAACTTCCCGCAAATAATCAAGGTAAAACTTAGGTTTGCGCCAAGTCTATGACGATGGTGGTAGCCAAGTGGCACCTGTGCGGAGACGGAAAGCAATTAAGAACCTTTACTTTCCTAACCGTTAGACAAGTCCCGTTATTACAACGGGACTTTCATTTAAGATTAGCAGGTTTTCCTTCCTTCATGAATTCCAAGAATGGTGTTTTGAGGTGAACAATGAAAAATCGAGTTGTCATTACCGGATTAGGAGTTATATCTCCGATTGGAAATTCTGTAGAAGAATTTTGGGACCATTTATTAGCGGGTAAATCTGGCATTGATTATATAAAAGCATTTGATGTTTCTGAATACCCTACTCAAATTGCAGGGGAAGTTAAAGATTTCAATCCTGAAGACTATATGGATAAAAAGGATACCAAGCGAACGGATCGCTTCGTCCAATTTGCGATTGCTGCGGCTAAGCAAGCACTGAAGGATTCTGGAATTGATATGGATCAGGAAGATCGAGATCGCATTGGTGTATATATTGGATCAGGGATAGGTGGTCTTGGTACATTTGAAGATCAATATCGTACACTGTTAGAAAAAGGTCCTCGTCGTGTAAGCCCTTTTTTCATTCCAATGATGATTGCAAATATGGGTTCTGGTCAAGTATCTATTGAATTAGGTGCCAAAGGACCGAATAGCTTAGCTGTTACAGCTTGTGCTACAGGAACAAACTCGATTGGGGATGCATTTAAGATCATCCAGCGAGGGGAAGCAGATGTCATGTTTGCTGGCGGTGCAGAGGCAACGATTCGCCCAAGCGGTCTAGCGGGGTTCTGTTCAGCTAAAGCTATGTCTACTAGCAATGAAGAGCCACAAAAAGCCAGCCGTCCGTTTGACTTAAATCGTGATGGCTTTGTTATGGGTGAAGGTTCTGGTGTTGTTGTATTAGAATCATTAGAGCATGCTAGAAAGCGTGGGGCAAAAATCTACGCCGAAATCATAGGGTATGGAATGAGTGGGGATGCCCATCACATGACTATGCCAGCACCAGAAGGAGAAGGCGCGGCTCGTTGTATAAACATGGCAATTCGTGATGCAGGTATTTCTCCAGACGAAATTGATTACATTAATGCACATGGGACATCAACGGAATTTAATGATAAATTCGAGACCATGGCTATTAAAACAGCATTAGGAGAACATGCCTATAAGGTTGCTGTTAGCTCTACTAAATCGATGACGGGTCATCTTCTAGGAGCAGCAGGGGCAGTGGAAGCAATCGTATGTGCGCTTACGATTAAAGATCAGGTTATACCACCAACTATAAACTACGAAACACCAGATCCAGCATGTGACCTAGATTATGTCCCTAATGTTGCCCGTAAGGCAAAAGTGGATACTACGTTATCGAATTCGCTTGGATTTGGCGGACACAATGCTACAATTATTTTAAAAAAGTTTGAAGAATAGAGAATACTGAGGTTTACAAACGCTTATGGCGGTGAAAACAGTCGTGGATTTTCAACAGTTTCAAAATGAAATAGAATTTCAATTTAATAATGAGAAGCTTTTACGGCAGGCTTTTACACACTCTTCTTATGTTAATGAACATAGAGGAAAGCCGTTTCAGGATAATGAACGGTTAGAATTTCTGGGTGATGCGGTTCTTGAATTGACAGTGTCACAATTTCTATTTACCCATTTCCCAAAAATGTCAGAAGGTGAAATGACCAAATTACGGGCTGCTATAGTCTGTGAGCCGTCTCTGGTTCGTTTTGCTGAATCCTTGCAGTTTGGTAAACTTGTTTTGCTAGGCAAAGGGGAAGAAATGACGGGAGGAAGGAGAAGACCAGCTTTACTTGCTGATGTCTTTGAAGCGTTTATTGGGGCGCTGTATTTAGACCAAGGGCTACCAAGTGTGTTTGTATTTTTGGAACGCTTTGTTTTCCCTTCGATTAATCGTGGAGAATTTACTAAAATTACCGACTACAAGAGCCAACTTCAAGAATACGTTCAACATGATAATTTAGGGGAAATCCATTATCGAATTGTTGAAGAGAAGGGGCCAGCACACAATCGTGAATTTGTGTCGGAGGTTTTATTAAATGGGAAATCGTTGGGAACAGGAAAAGGCCGTTCAAAGAAGGAAGCGGAACAACTAGCAGCGGCAATGGCCTTACATATGCTTGAAATAAAGCGTGAGTCTTAGGTCACCAAATGTATCATTCACACCATTTCTTATCTTTTTCCTTCGATTCTATGATAAAATAAAATAAGTGTTTTAGGATGGGGTACCTATAGGTCAGGTACCCCATCCTTTAGGTTTAACGATAGTTTCCTTTAACATAGATTTGATAGGGGAGAAATTAGGGGGAAGGGATATGTACTTAAAGCGCCTTGAGTTAGTTGGCTTTAAATCCTTCGCCAACCGTACCGAGTTAGAATTTGTCCCAGGTGTAACTGCGGTTGTTGGACCCAATGGTAGTGGGAAAAGTAATATCTCTGATGCCATTCGTTGGGTTCTTGGGGAACAAAGTGCCAAATCACTTCGTGGTAGCAAGATGGAAGACATCATTTTTGCGGGTAGTGATACCCGAAAAGCTGTGAACTATTGTGAAGTAGCTTTAACATTGGATAATTCGCAACGGTTACTGAAGGTTGATTACAGTGAGGTTACGATTAGTCGTAGGGTATACCGATCTGGAGAGAGTGAATATTACATAAATAGGCAGTCTTGTCGACTACGAGATATTATTGAATTATTTATGGATACAGGAGTAGGTAAGGAAGCCTACTCAATTATTGGTCAAGGAAGAATTGAAGAAATTCTTAGCACGAAATCGGAAGATCGACGCGGTATATTTGAGGAAGCAGCTAGCATTGTGAAATATAAGGCTAGGAAACGAGAAGCAGAGAAGAAATTAGGCGATACTGAAGGCAATCTCGTTCGTATTTCGGATATTTTAACTGAAATTAAGGATCAAATTGAACCACTACAACAGCAGGCCAGGAAGGCACAGCGGTACCTTGAGCTAAAGGAAGAATTGAAGCATAAAGAAATAGGGCTATATCTCCACCATATTGAGCAATTTAATAGCGATTGGCAGCAGGCTCGCCAACAGTTGGGTATATATAACGAACAGCAAACGATTCTTGCGTCTGAGCTGAGTGGACTTGAAGCACAATTGACTAGTTTACGTTGGAAATTAAATGACCAAGATAAGGATCTTGAACAATGGCAGGTAACCCTCCTTGATGTAAGTGAAGATGTGGAGAAGACGGAGGGGAAACGAGAAGTTCTTCGTGAACGTAAGAAAAATGCAAGTGAAAGCTATCACCTTACTCTGGAGAAGAGGGATCAGCTAGAAAAGCGGATCGATGAGCTAAGTATCCAAATCCAACTTGAAAAAGATCGTTTAACCAAATTAACAGATGAATCAACAGTAGCAAACAAGGAACTCAAGGAAAATAAACTATTATTAGATGAGGTTTCTAAAGAGCTTGCAACCGATGTAGAACAACTGAAAAATGATTATATAGAGATATTGAATCATATTGCATCACTTAAAAATGATAGGCGTCATATGGATCAATCTGTAGACAACTCAGGGCAGAAATCAGCACGACTTCTAGTTCAAAAGCAAGAGATGGACCATAAAAAGAATGAGATTCAAGAAAAAAAGAATGAAGCCCTTACAGAATTAAGAGAGATCACTGGGGCTCTAGAACAATGTGTTGGAGCTTATAAAGAAATCGTTAATCGTAATAAAGACATCCAAGAAGCAAAAGAACAAACCATACAGCAGGTTCGCAAACTAGAACAGAGAGTGGAGTCCATCACCTCCAAAAAAGAGTTTCTTACGGATATGCAGGCTAGCTATACCGGATTTATGCAAGGGGTAAAGGAAATTCTAAAGAGTCGTGAAAAAGGATTGGTTGGAATCCATGGGGCCGTAGCAGAACTTGTTATTGTTTCGTCTGAGCTTGAAACGGCCATTGAGGTTGCTCTTGGTGGAGCCATGCAGCATGTTGTTGTGGAGAATGAAGCAGTGGGTAGAAAGGCCATACAATGGTTGAAGGAGCATAAAGGTGGAAGAGCAACACTTTTACCATTAGATGTGATTCGCCCTCGTAAAGTATCCGCACAAGATGTGGCAGCATTGAGTGGACTTGAGGGATTTGTTGGGATTGCTTCTGATTTGGTTACTACAGAACCGCGTTATCAGGGGATCTTAGGAAATCTATTAGGTACAGTTGTTATTACTAAAACTCTTGAACAAGCGAACATGGCTGCTCGTAAGACAGGATATCGATATCGTTTCGTTACATTAGAGGGAGATGTAGTGAATCCAGGTGGATCAATGACAGGAGGAACGGTTCAGCAGAAATCAGTGAATCTACTGGGTAGATCAAGACAACTCGAAGAAATGGAAAAAGAGCTAACCACAGTCCTTGTAGAAAAAGAGCAGTATAAGGCAAAGCTATCTGGTCTTGAAGAGGAACTAAGCTCCTTTCTTACTCAGCAGGAAGACCTCCGTCAACGTGGAGAAGAATTACGCCTAAATGAACAAAAATTAAAGGGTAGGCTAAATGAGTGTGATACAGAGGATCGTATACTATCAGATCGTATGGCTAGTTTAGAGCAAGAAATCCAATCACTCACACAAGAAAAGGAAGAGAGCCATAACAAACGCTTAACCCTTATTGAACAATTAGGCAAAGCTGAAGGAGAAGAAAAACAATTAAAAGAAAAGATAACCAATATTGAATCACACCGCGCGAAACTGCAAGCAAGTAAGGAAGATTATTCAAAAAGAATGACCGATTTAATGGTTAAAGCAGCTGAAATACGTAAACAGCAAGAAGCGGTTCAAGCTACGATTCTAAGGGTGGAACAGGAACGTAGCTCACAGCAGGTAGATCTAGAATCCACTACAGATTATTTAAACTCACTTCATGATGTTAGACAAGGGAGTGCTGAAACAGAACAAGAGCTTGATCATAAGATCCTCGAGCTCCGCCAACTAAAAGAGGAAACCGGGAACAAAATTGGTCAAGTGAAAGAGCAGAGAACAGCAACTACAGAGCAGATTGATAAGTTGGATGGAGATTCAAGGATTCTGCGTAAACGTGTGAAGGAATTAGAGGAACGCCTACATAAGGAAGAGTTAAAGGCCGAACGTTGTGAGACTCAATTGGATCATCTGTTGCTTAAGCTTACGGAAGAATATGGATATTACTATGAAACGGCGAAGGAAATCTATCCCCTTCCTGCTGAACCAAAGAAAACCGAAGAGCAAGTTAATCAATTGAAAGCAGAGATTCATGCTCTTGGTATGGTGAACATGGGGTCGATTGAAGAGTATGAAAGACAATCAGAACGTCTACAATTCCTATCAGGGCAAATGAGTGATCTTCAAGAAGCAAAAGAAACTCTTTATCAAGTGATTAGAGAAATTGATCAAGAGATGTCAAGGAGATTTCTTGAGACCTTTGAAGCGATCCGTGAACAGTTTCAACAAGTATTTACACAATTATTTGTTGGGGGACATGCTGATCTTGTTCTTTCTAATCCGCAGGAATTGCTCTCTACTGGGGTTGAAATTGTTGCCCAACCACCCGGCAAAAAGCTGCAAAATTTAGCACTACTCTCAGGTGGAGAAAAGGCTTTAACAGCTATTGCACTACTATTTGCTATACTTAAGGTTAAACCAGTTCCATTTTGTGTGTTAGATGAAGTTGAAGCAGCATTAGATGATGCGAATGTGTATCGTTTTGCTGATTATCTGCGTGAGTTTAGTGGACAGACACAATTCATTTGTGTCACACATCGGAAGGGAACCATGGAAGGTGCAGATGTCCTTTATGGGGTTACTATGGAGGAACAGGGTGTTTCCAAATTAGTATCCGTAAAATTAGAGGACAAGTCACTTGTTTCTTGAAAATGAGACCCAAAGCATCATTGGATAAAGAATGAGGAGGAAGGATATGAGTTTTTTTAAGAAATTAAAGGAAAAAATCACACAAAAAACAGAGACTGTTACATCAAAATTTAAAGAGGGCTTAACTAAAACGCGGGATGCTCTTGTAGGAAAAGTAGAAGAATTAGTTCTACGCTATAAAAAAATTGATGATGAGTTTTTTGAAGAGTTGGAGGAAATCCTCATTTCGGCAGATGTTGGTGTAACAACCGTGGTGAAATTGGTGGATGAACTTCGCGTCGAAGCACGGAAACAAAAGATAGAGGATGCAGGACAACTTCGTCCTCTTCTATCTGAAAAATTGGTAGGATTGTTAAATAGAAAAGAACAGAATACAGAACTAAACGTCGAAGATGGTCGTTTAAATATCATTATGTTTGTAGGTGTGAATGGTGTAGGCAAGACGACCACCATTGGAAAGATGGCACATATGTTTAAGCAGCAGGGCAAAAAGGTGCTTCTAGCAGCAGGCGATACATTCCGTGCCGGAGCCATTGAACAGCTAGAAGTATGGGGACAGCGTGTAGGTGTTGAGGTAATCAAACATCAAGCGGGCGCAGATCCCGCAGCAGTGATGTATGATGCTATTGCAGCAGCAAAATCACGTGGAGTAGACGTCCTTCTTTGTGATACAGCAGGTAGGCTGCAAAATAAAGTCAATCTTATGGAAGAATTAAATAAGGTGTATCGAGTGATTCGTAAAGAGGTTCCGGATGGGCCTCATGAAACATTGCTTGTCTTAGATGCAACAACAGGCCAGAATGCTATGAATCAAGCTCGTGCTTTTGGAGAGACAACAAATGTATCGGGGATCGTACTAACTAAATTAGACGGGACAGCAAAGGGTGGTATTGTTATTGCTATCTCTAATGAATTAAATACTCCGGTTAAATATGTTGGACTAGGTGAGAAAATGGATGATCTACAGCCATTCGATGCAGAACAATTTATCCATGCCCTCTTTGCAGGAATGATGGAAGAACCATCTGATCAAGAATAATTGTAAAGATTTTTTCTTGACATTCAGATGTGAGATGAGTATTATAATTTCTTGTAAAGATTTTTTCTTTAACCTTACCATACATGATTGTAGGGGAAACCAATGCTAGAGAAAACGAACCGGGTAAATATGCTGTTCGATTTCTATGCCCCTTTACTTAAAGGAAGGCAGAGACAATTTCTTGAGTTGTATTATCGGGAGGATTTGACCTTAAGTGAGATTGCCGAACTGATGGATGTCAGTAGGCAGGCAGTTTATGATCAACTGAAGCGAATGGAAGTTGTGCTTGAGCAATTTGAGGATAAGCTACAGCTTTTGGCTCGCCATGATCAGAGGAAACAGTTGATTAATAAGCTTTTGTCTCTAATAGAGGTAAGTGATGACTGGGAACCTGAACATATTCGTACTGTAGTCAAGGAATTGGCCACATTCGAGTTGGAATGAGATTAGGAGGCGAAAGAATGGCTTTTGAAAGTTTAGCCAATCGTCTACAAGCGACATTCGATAGATTGCGCGGGAAAGGGAAGGTCACTGAGTCCGACGTCAGTGAAATGATGCGGGAAGTGCGGCTTGCCTTACTCGAAGCTGACGTAAACTTCAAAGTTGTGAAGGACTTTGTAGCTAGCGTTAAGGAACGAGCAATTGGACAAGAGGTATTGAAAAGCTTAACACCAGGTCAACAAGTAATTAAAGTGGTTAATGATGAATTGACCAAGCTGATGGGTGGAGAGCAATCCAAAATAGTACAAGCAAAGAGATCTCCAACTGTTGTCATGATGGTAGGTTTGCAAGGGGCTGGTAAGACCACTTCTACTGGTAAATTAGCCAAATACCTCACCAAACAAAACCATCGACCGTTGTTAGTTGCGGGAGATATTTATCGACCTGCAGCCATAAAACAGCTTCAAGTACTCGGTGAACAACTGAAGCTACCTGTATTTACACTTGGTGATCAGGTAAGCCCAGTAGAAATTGCTAGACAGGCGCTAGATCATGCAAAGCAAAATCATCTTGACTATGTACTAATTGATACAGCAGGACGATTGCACATAGATGAGAAGTTAATGGATGAGCTTAAGGATATTCGTTCGGCCGTTAACCCTGATGAAATTTTACTTGTTGTTGATGCAATGACAGGGCAAGATGCAGTGAATGTTGCCGAAAGCTTCAACAATCAGCTTGAGCTAACAGGGGTTGTCTTAACGAAGCTTGACGGGGATACACGTGGTGGTGCGGCCCTTTCTGTTAAGGCAGTAACCGGAAAACCTATTAAGTTTGCTGGTATGGGAGAGAAGCTTGATGCACTTGAACCCTTCCACCCTGAAAGAATGGCATCCCGAATCCTTGGGATGGGGGATGTGCTTACCCTTATTGAGAAGGCACAAGCGAATGTTGATCATGAAAAGGCAAAGGAAATGGAACGAAAGCTTCGTAAAGCAGAGTTCACCTTTGAAGATTTTCTTGATCAGATGGCACAGGTTCGCAAGCTAGGACCGCTTGAAGATCTTTTAGGTATGCTTCCTGGAATGAATAAAGTAAAAGGAATGAAAGACCTAAAGATTGATGATAAAGCATTGAATCGTGTGGAAGCTATCGTAAAATCAATGACCAGGGATGAAAGAAATAACCCGGAGCTTCTTAAGAATATGAAGCGAAAGCAGAGAATTGCTAAGGGGAGTGGCACATCCATTCAAGAGGTCAATCGTTTCATCAAGCAATTCGAAGAAATGAGAAAGATGATGAAGCAATTTACGAAGATGTCTGACCAAGCGAAGAAGAAGAAAGGCAAAGGGATGTTTAAGTTTCCCTTCATGCCATAAGTTGAGGTAGTAATTTAAGTCTTTGATGAATCTAATCAATTTCAGAGAAGGCCTATTTAAATAAAATATAACCACTATTAGGAGGAAATGAAAATGGCAGTTAAAATTAGACTTAAGCGTATGGGTGCAAAGAAGGCTCCTTTCTATCGTGTAGTAGTAGCAGATTCTCGTTCTCCAAGAGACGGAAGATTCATCGAAGAAATTGGATACTATAATCCAGTAGCTCAACCAGCTGTAGTAAACATTGACACAGAAAAGGCTGTTCAATGGATGCTAACAGGTGCTCAACCAACTGATACTGTTCGTAACCTATTCAGCAAAGCTGGTATTCTTAAGCAGGTTCACGAAACAAAGAACCAGAAGTAATTTGGTTACAAAGATAGAAGCGGATGATATGTTTGCACTCGAATCCTAGTAAGGTGGGAGGGTAAGTAACAGTGAAGGCGTTAATTGAAGGAATAGCCAAAGCGCTTGTTGATCATCCAGAAGAAGTACAAGTAAGTGAGATTGGGAAGGATCATACGATTTGTTATGAGCTTTCTGTTCATCCTGAAGATATGGGCAAAATCATCGGTAAACAGGGTCGTATAGCGAAGGCGATGCGAATCGTTGCTGGTGCAGCAGCCACTAAGGAGAATAAACGGATATCGATTGAGATCCTATAGTCTTGTTTTAGCTGGGGACACCTTACCTAAGGTTTTCCCAGCTTTTTAGTGTATAAGAATTTATATGTTATGTTTAATTCTGTCTACACACAGGTAAACACTAAAGATCCTGTTTGGTAGGTGATTAATATGTTAAAGGTGAAACGCCCGGTAACCATTTTACTTGTCTTAACTCCTACCCTCCAAACCAAAATGCAGCAGGAGTATCAAGGCTATATACGCAGATATGAACTAGAAATTGAACAATTGCAATTTCAAAGTAAGAAGCTGCTGCAAGAGGCTGCTAAGAGAGGAATAGAGGCACAGAGATTAGTACAAGAACGTTTGGGGAAAGAGGAGAAGCTAAGAAGAGAAAAGGTTATACAATATAAAGAAATGTTAGCCCAACTCGAACGTCTGCCAATTGGAAGTGAAATTGAACACTCCAGCCTTGAGACTGAGGTGGAGGTAGAGGTTGGTGATCATTGGGATAAACTAATAGGTAAATATGAAATTGTAGTGAAAGATGGAATCATTATTGAAGTTCGAAATGGGGTTAATCAAACATGAATGAACGCTTATTTGATGTAGGAAAAATTGTAAATACCCATGGTATTAAAGGGGAAGTAAAGATTATTTCCTTTACTGATTTTCCGGAAGAACGCTATCGTAAGAACAATAACCTTCTACTTTCCCATCCTTCCCTTAGTGAACCTATACCTGTTACTGTTGAATCCGCCCGTTTCCATAAAAATTCTTACATAGTAAAGTTCCGCCAATTTAATAACATTAATGAGGTAGAGAAGTTTAAGGGTGGTATGGTGAAAGTTGCTGAAGGAGATCGGCAGGAGCTTGAAGAGGATACGTTTTACTATGATGAAATTATTGGTTGTAACGTTATCAGTGATACAGGTGAGAGGCTGGGTCAGATTCACGAAATATTAGCTACAGGTGCCAATGATGTGTGGGTGGTTAAAAATGACCAAGGAAAAGAGATTCTTCTGCCTTACATTGAAGAATGTATCTTAGAAGTGGATGTGGAAGAGAAAATCATTAAAGTACATATCATGGAAGGGTTAGTCGAATGAGGATCGATGTATTAACCTTATTTCCTGAGATGTTCTCTGGAGTTTTACAAAGCAGTATCCTAGGGAAGGCTGCAGGTAGCGGCCTGGTGGAGTATCGCATCATTAATTTCCGCGAATTTGCAGTCAATAAGCACGGACAAGTAGATGACTATCCTTATGGAGGAGGGGGGGGCATGGTTCTTCGACCAGAACCTCTATTCCATGCTGTGGACAACCTTTTATTAGATGGTGCGAAACCTAGAATTATCCTTATGTGTCCACAAGGGGAACGTTATAGTCAAGCTAAAGCGGAAGAATTAGCGAAAGAAGAGCATATCGTTTTTATTTGTGGTCATTATGAAGGGTATGATGAACGGATCCGGGAGCATCTGGTGACCGACGAAATCTCGGTTGGTGATTTTGTGTTAACAGGTGGAGAATTGCCGGCTATGACCATTATTGACAGTGTTGTACGACTGATTCCGGGTGCACTGGGTAATGAAACATCTGCGGTAACAGATTCCTTTAGTACCGGATTGTTAGAATATCCTCATTATACTAGGCCTGCGGAGTTTAGAGGCTTGAGAGTACCTGACGTTCTATTGTCTGGACATCATGGGAAAATAGAGGCTTGGAGAAAAGAAGAATCCGTCAAAAGGACATTTGCTAGAAGACCAGAGCTTTTAGAAAAGATTGATGACCCGCAGATTATTAAGGTAATGGATGAACTAAAAAGAAAAAATCAAAACAATTAATCAAGAATAAAGCTTGAAAAGAAAAAGTGCATATGTTAAACTATTTCTCGTGGGTTTTAAGACCTGTATGATTACGGTGGTCCGCTGTCGTTTGAGGAGAGACGTAGATGTTAGACTAGCCTCCGACTCTAACTCAGCCTCTCGATAAAGAACACCGCGTTGGAAGGAGGAAATGACATGAAACAAATTCTTCGCGAAATTACTCAAGAACATTTGAAAACTGAAATCCCTGCATTCCGTCCTGGTGACACTGTGCGTGTTCACTTAAAGGTTATCGAGGGTCAGCGTGAAAGAATTCAGGTGTTTGAAGGTGCTGTAATTAAGCGCCGTGGAACAGGTGTTAGCGAAACTTTTACTGTCCGTAAGATTTCTTATGGCGTAGGAGTTGAGCGTACGTTACCTCTTCATTCTCCGAAGATCGATAAGATTGAAGTTGTACGTTACGGTAAGGTTCGTCGTGCGAAGTTGTACTACTTACGTAGCCGTGTTGGTAAAGCAGCTCGTATTAAAGAAATCCGCCGATAATCCGAAAAAAGAGCTTGTTTTATGCAAGCTCTTTTTTTTGCACTTTTTATTCAATCCTGATATGATGTTCTTTGTTAATCCAATTATTGGACCGTTTAACATACATATGTTAACCATTCACCGTTAGAGAGGAGGAGAGAAATGGATAATCAGAAATTACTACAAGATAACCCAAAAGAAGAAAAAAAGAAAAATGAGATATGGGAGTGGTCAAAAGCTCTTATCATAGCCGTTTTACTTGCATTCTTGATTCGTACGTTTCTGTTTGCGCCATTTGTAGTGGATGGGACATCTATGATGCCGAATCTACATGATCGAGAACGTCTAATTGTTACCAAATTAGTCTACTATCTTGAGCAACCAAAGCGTGGAGAAATTGTTGTTTTTCACGCAACGAAAGAAAGAGATTATATAAAACGTGTTATTGCTGTGGGTGGGGATAAGATTGAGGTTAAGAATGATCAGCTTTATATTAATGATAAACCTGTGGATGAACCTTATCTTAACGAATATAGAAAGCAAGCACATGAGCAAGGGGTTCCTTTAACAGGAGATTTTGACCGTCCAATTGTTGTTCCAAATGGTGAAATCTTTGCTATGGGGGACAATAGAAGAAATAGTAAAGATAGTAGGATAATTGGGACTGTTAAACTTGAAGAGGTTGTAGGAAGGGCTGATGTTGTATTTTGGCCGCTTTCAGCATTTAGATTCCCAAATAAGACGGATAAGTAAGCAGGTGGATAAATATGACCATTCAGTGGTTTCCTGGCCATATGGCCAAAGCAAGGCGGCAGGTAACGGAAAAGCTGAAACTCATTGATGTCGTCATTGAATTATTGGATGCTAGGCTGCCATTAGCTAGTCGCAATCCTATGATCGATGAAATCGTGAAGGACAAGCCAAGATTAGTGCTGTTAAATAAGATTGATCTTGCTGATCCACAAGTGACAGAGCAATGGGTAGAATTTTTCCGTGAAAAAGAAATAGTTGCACTCCCCATCGATGCGTTATCAGGTAGAGGGGTTCATCGGATTGCAGAACATTGTAAGTTGCTTACTGAACCTATAATGGAGAAAAGAAGGGCAAAAGGGATGAATGATCGTTCGATACGGACGATGATATTAGGTATCCCGAATGTGGGTAAATCCTCATTAATCAATCGACTTGCAGGTAAAAAAGTAGCACAAACAGGTGACCGTCCAGCTGTGACCAAATCTCAACAATGGGTGAAGATGGGCGAACTTGATTTACTTGATACACCCGGAATTCTGTGGCCCAAATTTGAAGATCAACTTGTTGGATTACGCTTAGCGGCAAGTGGAGCAATCAAAGATGAAATTCTAGATTTTGGTGAAGTCGTTCTTTTTGTTATTGAGTATTTACGAATGTATTATCCTGAGATGCTTAGGAATCGCTATAAGCTTGATAATCTTCCCAACGATCGAATTGAACTGCTTGAGGAAATCGGCAGAAAAAGAGGATGTCTAATGGGAAGAGGGCAAATTGATTACGATAAAGTAGCAGAGCTCATTCTAAGGGAACTTCGATCAGGAAAAATTGGTCAAATCTCATTAGAGAAGCCATTAGACGCATTTACCATGGAGATTCTCGCGTCTCATCCGGAAGAAAACATGGTAGAATAAACGTATGGAATTTTTCCATACGTTTTTTTATATGTTTTTTTAAACAGTGAGGTGAAAACCAAGGGCATCATGATGGATCTACATAAATTGACAATAAAGGATATTAGAGAACTACTTACTAGTACTCCACCAACTAAAGAGCTTCTTCGCCAGCTTGGGGAGGATGGTAGATCAGGAGTAAGAAATTTGCTAGAACAGTATTGGAGAGCTGAGGAGAGAAAAAAGGAATTAGCCGATCAATGGAATCGCATGACGATCTATGAGCAAAGGTATAGAGAACAAGGAATACAACTCATTGCAGGTGTAGATGAAGTAGGTCGTGGTCCACTTGCTGGTCCAGTCGTTGCGGCAGCTGTCATCCTCCCCAACGATTTTTATTTACCTGGAATTAATGACTCTAAGAAGTTATCAGCTAAACAGAGAGAAGTATTTTATGAAAGGATCACAACAGAAGCGTTAACTTATTCTGTTGCGTCAGTAGATGCCTCATTAATTGATGAAATAAATATCTATCAGGCAACCACAAGGGTGATCTGTCAGGCCGTCTCAGATCTGAAACTTCTTCCACAACTCTGTCTAGTTGATGGTCTTGAAGTGAAACATTTAACGGTTAAGCAGCAAGCAATTGTGGGTGGAGATCGTTCAAGTATTACCATTGCTGCTGCATCGATTATTGCTAAGGTAACAAGAGATCGCTGGATGACAGAGGCAGCTAAGCAATATCCTGAGTATGGATTTGAGAGAAATGCCGGGTATGGTACACCAGATCATTTACGGGCTATCGAAAAATATGGACCTTGCCCACTTCATCGAAAGACATTTGCTGGTGTGAAGGAATGGATCGTAAAAATTGGGGAGTGAACCTAAGCGATGATAACAGGTGATGTTTTTTCGTCTATTCTACGAACCACCGCTTACTTAAAGCCAAATTTGGAACTGTTTCCTGGACAAATTGTTCGGGGGCAGGTAATAAAACAAATGCCAGAGCAACAGGCACTTGTTCAAATCGGAAGCCTGAAGGTTCTGGCAAAAATGGAAACTGCATTATCTGTCGGTGATCAGGCGTGGCTGCAAGTACAAAAAATAGGGGAACCCACTCTACTAAAAGTGTTATCAACAAGTGTTAAAAATACAGACGGCTCCATCTCTGATTCAAATCTTGCTAATTTAACCAAATCCCTTCATTTGGATGATTCCGAATTAAGTAAGGTGATGGTTGCACGATTGATAGAGGAAAAGCTCCCGGTACAGCCTAGAGAAGTACAACATATGAAGGAACTGATACAACAGGGGCATTCTTCTCTAGAAACGACCATATTTGCCTACCAAAAGGGTTTTCCTTTAACGGAGGAAGTAGTGGAAGGTCTAGAACAATTTTTTAATGGGATTGTCAATCCTAAAACAGCTGGAATAGATCAAGAGCTGATGAAGGAGCTTGTGGAATTATTTGAACAGAATGTAGATAAAGACCCCGAGGGAATCGAACTAGTGAGAAATCTTCGAACCGTTTTGAATCAAGCAAAAGGGGAAGGTGTGGCCCTCACTGGGGAGCACATTCAGAGGTCCTTAAAACTATTCGATCAATTAAATTTACAGTTACCTGTGCTTAAGGACCATATGAAGAAATCTGATAGTCCTGAACATGAAAAGCTTGAACAGGTAGCACGGTTTATAACGGGACAGCAGTTACTCTTGTCACCTACCGAAACTTCTCTTCAGCAATGGCTGATCCATTTGCCTCTTCAGAATTTCAATCAGAGTTTTGTACAAGTAGAATCACAAAAACAACCTAATGGACAGATTGACCCTGATAATTGTCACATGATATTTTGTCTTGATCTTGAAAAGTTAGGTAGTCTGATTGTGGATGTTTATATCACCAATAAAATCGTGTCTGTTGAAGTTTGTGGTGACCACCCGGAACTCTCCCCTCTTACACAGATGTTTCGTGAAGAGCTTATGAATGGATTAAAGGATTTAGGCTATAATCTATCGATATTTAGAGACAGAGAGCAGCCAGATAGCAATAAAGCAAAGAACCCTCAAAACTTGGTAAAACCATATAAAGGAGTGGACTTGCGTGTATGAATCCTCCAAAAAGGAAAAAGGCAGTGGCCATCACATATGAACCGAACAAGAATGCAGCTCCAGTTGTTTCAGCTAAAGGAGTTGGAATGGTCGCAGATGCCATTCTAACGCGTGCAAAGGCACATAATGTACCAATTAGGGAAAATCATTCACTAGTTGAAATTTTATCCAAGCTTAATTTAAATGAACAAATTCCTCCTGAATTGTATCAAGTGGTTGCTGAAATCTTAGCGTTTGTTTATCGAATGGAAAATCAGGTGGAGAAAGCTTATGAAAGACAATAATGTACAGCTTGGTAAGTATGGAGAAAGCCTTGCCTATGAATATTTAAGAGACCGTGGGTATCAACTAAAAGAAAAGAATGTACGAATGCTTAGGACGGAAATTGACCTTATTGTGCAAAAGGGTCAGCTCTTAGTGTTTGTTGAGGTGAAAACAAGAAGGATTGAACGATTTGGAATAGGTACAGAAAGTGTAGATGAGAGAAAACAAAGGAAATTAATTCAGGCTGCAAATCTTTACCTGTCTAGGATGAAGGGAAGTGGGATTGTAAATATCAGGTTTGATGTTATAGCGATTTCCATTAACCCTTCTACTAATCTACCCACACGTATTATTCATTGCATAGACGCCTTTCGAGCTTAAATTAGGCAGAAAAATGGGAATTTGCCTTACTTCATTTGGAATACGGTATGAGTATATTATAGTGTACTCGACGCGAAAGACTCCTCCATATTAGGCTGCAGCATGCAGCCTATTTTTTATTTATCGGGGAAGTATAAGTTCATAAATACTTTCTGTCCGCATAGGGCTGACTAGTTTTCTTTACAAGAGAAAAGCCCGCTTCAGGCGCGGGCTATAGGACATATCTATTCATATCAATTTTTCGTTGTGATATTTCTTCGAGAAGAAGATTAATGAAATCAGGGTCAAGTTCGAGGTTAACAGATTTACAATAGGCTTCTACCAATGCTTCGTCACTTAACAGTTTCATAGTTTCACCTCGTTTTTCATATATTGGTAATAGTATATCATTGATAAAAAATAAGAACAAGCGTTCCGCTGTCCACAAGAGTATGTGGATAGCTTGGGGATTAAATGTGGGAATGCGTCGAAAAGGCTCGCAATATCACTAGGGATAATGTGACTAAGTTTATCCACAGGTGTATAAAAGCTTATAAAAAATATTTTTCCATGGATCTTAAATAGAGGGCTTCCCCAATATCTAGTTCTGAGATTGTTTCTCTTGCATCAAGATCTGCTATTGTTCTTGCAACTTTTACTATTCGATGATAGGCACGATGGCTTAGATTGAGCTGGTCATAAGCTGATTTTAACAGAGCAGCCCCTCTTGGATCTAAGGTGCAGTATTGATTGATTTCTAGGGGATTCATATCTGCATTGCGTTTGTTATTGGATCTAAAGCGCCTTTGTTGAGCTTGCAAAGCAAGAAGAATTCGATTTCGTGCGGCAGCTACATCATATTCATCCTTGCCCGGAGAATAGAAGTGTGAAAGGTCAAGGCGTGGAACTTCAAGTTTAAGATCAAATCGATCTAGAAGAGGTCCGGAGATTTTTTTTTGGAATTTTTCAAGAGTCGTCGTGCTACAGGTGCAGGAATGGGTTTTGTTGGAAAAACCGTAGTAGCCACACGGACAAGGGTTCATACTACCAATCAGCATAAATCTTGAGGGGAAAGTAACATGGTGAGTGTTTCGGGTTAAGGTAATCTTCCTATCTTCAATAGGTTGGCGTAGAAGCTCCAGCTGCTGACGAGGAAACTCACTCATTTCATCCAAAAAAAGAACTCCGTGATGGGCGAGTGTAATTTCACCAGGCTTCAAGCTACTTCCACCACCAATGAGTCCCATTGAAGTAATGGAATGATGGGGGGAACGAAAGGGTCGAATACAGTTGGCGGAAGAATATGGGTTAAGAGTCTTGCCAGATACACTTTGGATGGATAGTAACTCCATAAATTCATCATTATTTAATGGGGGTAATAGAAAAGGAAGAGAAGAAGCTAGTAACGTTTTGCCTGTACCCGGTGGACCGATTAACAACATGTTGTGAAAGCCTGCAGCAGCTATTTCTATGGCTCTCCTTGCATGAGCTTGACCGATGATTGTTGGGAATTGATCCTCTGGTGGGAACTGTGAAAGTAGATCTACTGATGACTGAGAGGGAGGGGAAGTAAATGTGTGGAGTAGATCTTTAAGACTTCCGAGAGGATAGGTGTCTAGTCCTGATAACATTCCCTCCCATGCATTGTCTTCAGGGACGACGATCTTTTTTAACCCTTTCTGCTTGGCAGCAAGAGCCATCGGTAGGATTCCGTGAACGGGTTTAATCTGACCATTTAAGGATAATTCACCAATAAATAGAGTTTCGTGTAGAAAGGGGATTTGGATTTGGTTAGAGGCATTGAGAATACCAACTGCAACGGAGAGATCGAAGGCTGCACCAACCTTCTTCAGGTGTGCGGGGGCAAAATTAACGGTTAACCTGCCTAGAGGAAATTCGAATCCACTATTTAAGAGGGCGGATCGAACTCTTTCTTTTGATTCTTTAACAGCGGAATCAGGTAATCCAACGAGTGAACATTGTGGAATCCCACGAGAGAGATCTGTTTCTACCTCTACTACAAATCCTTCGATGCCTAACAGGCCGGCACTATAAGTTTTACAAAACAATATTTGTCACCTCCAAAATAAAAATTCGATACAAATGACAAAATTCCTTTTAATTTTAGAAAAATTAAATTATTTTTGTCAAAAAAGTAAGAAATATCTCAATTAATAACCATAACATATTTTTTTCAAATAAAAAGTGAAAAAAAAAAGGATTTTGCAATGTAAAGTCGAATAACCTATTATTGGATGTGCACAATAGCTTCATGAGCATATCTGATAGCGATAGATATCGTGATAGGAGGATGGAGAATGAATATCCATGAGTATCAAGGTAAAGAGATACTAAGGCAGTATGGCGTTGCCGTTCCGAATGGCAAAGTAGCTTTTACTGCAGAAGAGGCAGTGGAAGCTGCAACATCTTTGAACTCAAATGTTTACGTAGTAAAGGCACAAATCCACGCAGGTGGTCGTGGGAAAGCAGGCGGAGTAAAAATCGCTAAAAATTTAGATGAAGTTCGTACATATGCCACAGAACTAATTGGTAAAGTGCTAGTGACTCATCAAACTGGGCCAGAAGGAAAAGAAATTAAGCGTCTTCTTATTGAAGAAGGATGCGACATTAAGAAAGAGTATTACGTAGGTGTAGTCATCGATCGTAAGACAGGCTGTGTTACGATGATGGCTTCAGAAGAAGGCGGTACAGAAATAGAGGAAGTCGCTGAAAAAACACCAGAGAAAATTTTCAAAGAAATAGTCGATCCAGCTGTAGGATTATTGGCTTTCCAAGCTCGTAGATTGGCTTATAGTATCAATATTCCTAAGGAATTAGTGAATAAGGCAGCTAATTTCATGATGAGTCTTTATCAAGCTTTTGTGGACAAGGATTGTTCAATTGCTGAAATCAATCCATTGGTTGTTACTGGTGACGGAAACGTTATGGCATTAGATGCTAAATTAAACTTTGACTCGAATGCTTTATTTAGACATAAAGATGTTGTGGCTCTTCGTGATCTAGATGAAGAAGATTCAAAGGAAATTGAAGCTTCTAAGCATGATTTGAATTATATTGCACTAGATGGAAATATCGGTTGCATGGTGAATGGTGCTGGTCTTGCGATGGCTACCATGGATATCATCAAGCATTATGGCGGAGACCCTGCAAACTTCTTGGATGTTGGTGGCGGTGCTACCGTAGAAAGAGTTACAGAAGCTTTTAAATTGATTCTTTCAGACGAGAATGTTAAAGGTGTATTTGTAAACATTTTTGGTGGAATTATGAGATGTGACGTTATTGCAACAGGTGTTGTTGAAGCGGCGAAGCAAGTGAAGCTTAGTGTTCCCCTTGTTGTACGTTTAGAAGGAACTAATGTTGATTTGGGGAAAAAGCTTTTAGCGGAATCCGGTTTAAATATTGTTGCTGCTGATTCTATGGCAGACGGCGCACAAAAAATTGTATCCTTGGTGAAATAGGGGGGCCCTAAGAGATGAGTATACTTGTAAATAAAGATACGAAGGTAATTACACAAGGTATCACAGGAGCCACAGGACTGTTTCATGCAAAAGGTTGCGCTGAATACGGTACTCAAATGGTTGGCGGAGTAACTCCTGGTAAAGGTGGTACAGAAGTAGAAGGATTTCCAATTTGGAATACAGTTGCTGAGGCAGTAAGTGCAACAGGTGCGAATGCATCTGTTATCTATGTTGCACCACCGTTTGCTGCAGATGCGATCATGGAAGCTGTAGATGCTGAACTTGATCTAGTTATCTGTATTACAGAAGGAATTCCAGTGCTTGATATGGTGAAGGTTAAGCGTTATATGGAAGGCAAGAAAACACGCCTAATCGGACCAAACTGCCCTGGTGTCATTACACCTGGAGAATGCAAAATTGGTATCATGCCTGGGTATATTCATGCATCTGGTAAAGTAGGGATTGTATCCCGCAGTGGTACCTTAACATATGAAGCCGTTCATCAATTAACAACAAACGGTATTGGTCAATCCACAGCCGTAGGTATTGGGGGAGACCCTGTTAATGGAACGAACTTCATTGATGTATTAAGACTCTTTAATGAGGATCCTGATACAGAAGCTGTAATCATGATTGGTGAAATTGGTGGAACTGCTGAAGAAGAAGCTGCCGAATGGGTTAAAGCTAATATGAAGAAACCTGTAGTAGGATTTATCGGTGGACAAACTGCACCTCCTGGTAAACGTATGGGACATGCAGGTGCAATCATCTCCGGTGGAAAAGGAACTGCAGCTGAAAAAATCAAAACTATGGAAAGCTGTGGTATTCGAGTAGCGAAAACTCCAGCAGTCATGGGTGAAACATTGATAAGCGTTCTTGAAGAAAGAGGACTTCTAGATGTTTGTAAGACGATAAAATAATGAATTTGTAATAAGGGGGTCTTAATGACTCCCTTTATTTTGAATTTCTAAATGGAAGGCAAGGAGAGGATTTGTATTGGTAAAATCTTCAACAATTAAACCTCGAGATTGGCTTGTTGCCCTTAGTCATCTTCCTGGTATAGGTAGACAAACACTTCGAATGTTGCTTCCGTATCTGAGCTCTTTAAACTCAAATCATTATTCATTTACCCAATGTCTCCCCAATCAACTTCGGATTACGCCACGCATGAAGAAAATCCTTAATCAAGCCACTATAACCTTTGTTCAACAAGTAAAACTAAATTTGGAGAACAACGGAATTACCACCATTACTTGTTTAGACGACCACTTTCCCCTTTTACTACTCGAAATTCCAGATCCTCCGTTATTACTTTTCGTCATGGGAAATACCGAACTCTTATCCTGTCCACTGCTGGCAATGGTTGGTACTCGGATACCAACATCATATGGAAGGCAAAGCTCTTATCAATTAGCTTATGATTTAACGAAATCAGGCTTTGTTATTGTTTCGGGTATGGCAAGAGGAATTGACACACAAGCACATTATGGGGCACTATTAGCCGGAAGAGGAACCATTGCTGTCTTAGGTAGCGGGGTTGATATCATCTATCCAAATGAAAATCGTTCTCTTTATATGAAAATCAAGCAAGAAGGCCTATTGCTCTCAGAATACCCACCCGGTACAGAACCTCGTAGGGGGCTATTTCCTGAACGAAATCGAATTATAAGTGGTCTTTGTCATGGAGTTATTGTTGTTGAAGCGGCAATACGTAGTGGCTCCAATATTACGGTTGATTGTGCTCTCGATCAAGGAAGAGAAGTATTTGCTGTCCCTGGGCCTATTTTTTCTCCACAAAGTGAAGGACCACATAACTGGATTAAACAGGGAGCAAGATTAATCACAGGGATAGATGATATAGTAGGTGAGTATCCTTGGTCTCCTATTGGCCATAATCAACCGGAAAATTTTGATTGTTGTAAAGAGAATGAAGTAAATCTAAGGCAACTTTTGGATATTATAGAAAATAAGCAACTAACTGTTGATGAATTATGTTTGGAATTAGCCATTCCGTTACAGGCTATGATCCAGCGATTACTTTCCCTAGAACTTAAAGGAGAGATTAGAAGGCTTCCCGGAAATCGCTACGAGAGAGTGCTAGAACAAAAGAGTTTGACAAATGGACCAAGCATAATTAATAATAGGGAAGATTAACCAATAATAACAAATGTTTATTTTTGGCGAATAGGTAAGTATTATGAAGCATTTTATAGTGTTTTAGCCGGGGATGGAACCGGCTAGTTTATAAGGAATTTATTGATGGGAAAGGGGGAGGACAAATGGCAGATGCCTTAGTTATTGTAGAGTCTCCCGCAAAAGCAAAAACAATTGGAAAATACCTAGGAAAAAAATATATTGTGAAAGCTTCAATGGGACATATCCGTGATTTACCTAAGAGCCAAATGGGAGTAAACGTTGAGGAAGGCTTTGAACCCAAATATATTACGATTCGGGGGAAGGGGGATGTCCTTAAGGAGTTACGTGATGCGGCTAAAAAGGTAAAAAAGGTCTATCTTGCAGCGGACCCGGATCGTGAAGGGGAAGCAATCGCATGGCATTTATCGCATAGCTTGAATATTGACCAAAAAGAACCTTGCCGTGTTGTTTTTAATGAAATAACAAAGCAGGCTGTTAAGGATGCTTTCAAGCAGCCCAGAAAAATCGACATGGATCTTGTTAACGCCCAGCAGGCGAGAAGAATTTTAGATCGACTTGTTGGTTATAATATTAGCCCTCTTTTGTGGAAAAAGGTAAAAAAGGGATTAAGTGCTGGTCGTGTGCAATCTGTTGCAGTTAAGCTCATTATGGATCGCGAGAATGAGATTAAAAAGTTTGAACCGGAAGAGTACTGGAGTGTTACAGCCTTTCTAAAAGGTCAGACTAAAGAGATCTTTGAGGCTAAATTCCATGGTTTTGAAGGCGGTAAAGAAGAGCTTCATAATGAAGAAGAGGTAAAAAGCTTACTTCAAAAAATAGGGAATGCTTCTTTCGTTGTGAAAGAAATTAAGAAAAGAGAAAGAAAGAGAAATCCAGCACCACCGTTTACAACGAGTTCCCTTCAACAAGAAGCGGCTAGAAAGTTGAACTTTCGTGCTGCTAAAACTATGATGGTTGCTCAACAATTATATGAAGGGATTGAATTAGGTAAGGAAGGTTCAGTTGGTTTAATCACCTATATGAGAACCGACTCAACGCGTGTAAGCCAAACAGCGATCGAGGAAGCAAAAGAATATATTATAGATAAATACGGCAAAGAATATGCGTTAGAAGAAGCTAGAACCCATGCTAAGAAGGAAAATGCCCAGGACGCCCATGAAGCGGTTAGGCCAACTTCCGTTCTCCGTACTCCGGAAGAAATGAAGACTTATTTATCCCGTGACCAATTAAGATTGTATCGATTGATTTGGGAACGTTTTTTGGCTAGCCAAATGGAATCTGCTATTCTTGATACAATGACGGTATCCATCCATGCAGGAGAAGCTATTTTTCGAGCAAATGGCTCTAAGGTGAATTTCCCTGGCTTTATGAAAGTTTATATTGAAGGCACAGATGATGGAAAAGAGGAAAAGGATAATATCCTACCTCCATTAGAAGAAGGGCAAGATCTTGGGTTAGATCAGCTTGATCCAAAGCAACATTTTACACAGCCACCGCCTAGATATTCAGAGGCTAGACTAGTTAAAACGCTTGAAGAGCTTGGAATTGGAAGACCGAGTACATTTGCCCCAACACTTGAGACAATTCAGAAGCGTGGATATGTAGCATTAGAGGAA
>DATFAS010000001.1:0-13009 GCA_035254305.1 Bacillota bacterium | reverse complement strand
ATAGGAATTTATGAATGATTTGAATTCCATCTCTGCGTAAGGGCAACATTACTAGAGGTTTCTTCTGAAATGTGATATAATTTATCTTTATGAATGTACTTTAATTTAGGAAGGAATTTATCATGATAAGTACAAGTGAGATTACTTTACGATATGGCAAACGTGCCTTGTTTGAAGATGTGAATATTAAGTTTACACCAGGAAACTGCTATGGTTTGATCGGAGCTAACGGAGCAGGAAAATCAACGTTCCTCAAGATTCTATCGGGTGAGATCGAGGCCAACAAAGGAGAAGTCATTATTCCTCCTGATGAGAGAATGGCCGTATTAAAGCAGAATCATTATGAATTCGATGAAATAGATGTATTAAAAACAGTTATTATGGGTCACCAAAGACTTTATACGATCATGGAAGAGAAGGAAGCTCTTTATTCTAAAGCTGATTTCACGGAAGCTGATGGAATGAGAGCAGCTGATCTAGAGGGAGAATTTGGGGAATTAAACGGTTGGGAAGCAGAAGCTGAGGCTGCAGAATTATTAATGGGGCTTGGTATCACCAAAGATCTTCATGATAAAAAAATGAAAGAGCTTGACGGTAATCAGAAGGTACGAGTCCTTCTTGCCCAAGCCTTATTTGGTCGTCCAAACAATCTTCTGCTAGATGAGCCGACTAACCACTTAGACACGGAATCCATTGAGTGGTTAGAGAACTTCCTACTAAATATTGATGATAATACGACGGTTATTGTGGTTTCGCACGATCGTCATTTCCTAAACACGGTTTGTACCCATATTGCAGATATTGATTTCGGGAAGATTCAAATGTATGTGGGGAACTATGATTTCTGGTATGAATCCAGTCAATTAGCCTTGCAGCTTGTCCGTGACCAAAACAAACGAGTGGATGAAAAACGTAAGGAGCTTGAAAAATTTATTGCCCGATTTAGCTCGAATGCTTCGAAGGCAAAGCAAGCTACTTCCCGTAAGAAACAACTCGAAAAGCTAACCTTAGAAGATATTAAGCCATCTTCACGGAAGTATCCGTATATTAATTTTAAGCCGGAGAGACTTGCTGGTAAACAGATCTTAACCGTTGATAGAGTAAGTAAGACAGTGGAAGGTGAGCAGTTACTGGGTAATATCAGCTTTACTGTTAATAACGGAGATAAGATTGCTTTTGTTGGGCCGAATGGTTTAGCCAAAACAACACTCTTCAAGATTCTAATTGGTGAGCTTGAAGCAGATACAGGGGAATTCACATGGGGTGTTACGACCTCTCAAGCCTATTTTCCGAAGGATAACTCTACTTATTTCGATGGGGTTGACCTTACCCTTGTGGACTGGCTTCGACAATATTCGAAAGATCAGGATGAAACGTTCGTTCGTGGATTCCTTGGCCGGATGTTGTTTTCTGGAGAAGAGTCGCTTAAGAAGGCTGGTGTCTTGTCTGGGGGAGAAAAGGTCCGTTGTATGTTGTCTAGAGTGATGCTAACGGGTGCTAATGTTTTGATCCTTGATGAACCAACTAACCATTTGGACTTAGAATCGATTACGGCTCTAAATAATGGGATGATTGAATTAGATGGTACTGTTTTGTTTGTATCTCATGACCATCAATTCGTACAAACGGTTGCTAACCGTATCATTGAGATCACACCAAAAGGGCTGATTGACAAGATGATGACCTATGATGAATATCTAGCAAATGATGATGTGAAAAGATTAAGAGAAGAAATGTATGCTTAAATGATAGTGGGGCTGCTCATGGTTATTTTGAAAACCAATTGGGTTAGCCTTTTTTTTATAAGCAGAAGATGAATGTGAAATAATTCACAATTCGTTCACTGGCAGTTAGGACTTCCTTGAGTATAATAAATTATGTAGAGAGTTGAGCTTATTGTCGCCGGCCTCTCTGATATTTCAGTTAAGTAAACGAAAGAATGTAACTTAAGACAGATATCAGATATTTTTATTCGAATGGGCAATTTAATGGCAGAGGGACTTGCGCTAATGTACTCAACTCCTATAAAGAAAATCTACCAAAAAGGATGGGGATGAAATGTTCTGGGAAACGACTGTTAGTGATTATTTATTAGTTGAAATGTTTAAAACAGCTGTATTAAATGACTTGGATCCTGAGTTTACCCAAGTCATGTATGACGAAATTCAAAAAAGAAAATTAAAAGTCGATTTAAATGAAACAGAGGATCCATCTACTCAGATTGAGATCCCAAACCATCATTAGAATAGGGCCTCCCAAAAAGCCTGAAAGGCTTAGGGAAGCTCTATTCTTTTTTGGCGGGAAGTTCTTAACTACTTTCTTTTCTCCGCACAGGTGTAATTATACAAGGAAATTTCATAATAAGGAATTATGCTAGTCATTATTTGGGGAGCCTAAAATGATCATAAGCAATTGGAATTCATCTCAAAAGGAGTCATGATGAAAATATGGCTTATAGGGGCAATGGTTGGATTTCTTCTAAGTTGTCCTCTCTCAAATGTAAGTGCACAGCCGAAAACACAAGAAGCACTAACCCAATCCAGCGAGAAAATGAAAGTTCCTATTCTCATGTATCATTCAATTGGCAATGATCCAAGTAATGAACTAGTCATCTTGCCGCAACGTTTTCGAGAGGAAATGAGTTATCTAAAGAAAGCAGGATATACTCCTATTCATTTTGATCAGCTTGAATGGAGGTATGGAGGGGGTGTACTTCCTGCTAAACCAATCATTGTGACATTAGACGATGGTTATGAAGATAATTATCGAGAAGGATTTCCTATTCTAAAACAAACACGCATGAAAGCAACGATATTTATTATTACTGATGTCGTGAATAAGCCGCAACGAGTAACCTGGGAACAAATGAAAGAAATGCAAAGCACAGGGATTATTGAATTTGGAGCACACACGAAAAACCATGTGGATCTAAAGAAATCTTCACAGCATGTTCAGCATGAAGAAATTGAAGGTTCTAAGCAAGTGTTGGAAGCGAAATTAGGAAAAACAGTGTCCGCATTTGCTTATCCTGCAGGGCGATATTCACCAACAACGGTGCAAGAAGTAGAAAATGCCGGATTTTCATATGCAGTAACAACAAAGCCTGGTTGGGCAGAACCAAAGCAAGGCCTCCTTACCCTCCATCGCGTACGGATTAATGGAAGTTTGTCCTTGAATGCTTTCAAAAGGATGTTTCCTTAATTCCTTGTTGATATAAGGAAATAGGCCAGGTGAGACCTGGCCTGTAGATCATTAGAATTTATAGATCCAAAATTTTTCTTTGGTTAAACGTTCTGTGATAGCTGGGTCCTTCGCGGCGAGGGCCGGCTCCATAGTAGCGACCATTGCACTAAATTGGGAATGGTGAGCTTTCATAGCGGTCATTTTTTGTGAAATGTATTCATCCACAGGATTCACTATATTTGGTTTTCCTAGGTCCTCATAGCAGTTCTTAGAGAACGCAGCCATTTGTACCGGGGGACGCTTAACAGATGGCAGCTTCCTAACTGCTTCCACAACTGCCAGACCACATGCATCATGGTCAGGGTGAACACTATATCCAGGATAGAAGGTAATGATTAAAGAAGGTTGAATTTCTTCAATAGCTGAAACAATCCTTCCGGCTAGTCCATCGATATCTTCGAATTCAACGGTTTTATCACGTAGACCCCAAAGTCGAAGATCTTTAATTCCTATAGCCTCACAGCTATTAAGCAGTTCTTTTTTACGAATTTGTGGTAGGGATTCCCTATTAGCGATGATGGATTTCCCCATATTTCTTCCCATTTCTCCTAAGGTAAGGCAAATATAAGTCACGGGAACTCCTTTGTGGATGTACCCGGCAAGTGTCCCGGAACAAGTGAATACCTCATCATCAGGATGGGGGAAAATCACAAGAATATGCTCAGACAAGACGAAAGCACCTCCTAAACTAGTGAAACATAATTTCTATTTTAGCAAATTTAGATTGCAATAGCATCTTCACACCACTAAGGGTAAGTAGACTTATAATAGAGAAAAGGGAAAAAGAGGGGCCGCAAATAATCGGATCAATCGATTGTTTGTGGTCCCTCTTTTATACTATCGTTTAACGGTTAGGACACGGAAATGGCCAGGCTCTAATTCATTCATCACACACATAAGTCCAAGAGATTCAAGGGCTCCCACTAATGGTGGAGCAGGATGTGGAAGGTGGATTTCTACAACAGTTCCTTCTGGGCAATTACGTACATATTCAATAATTTGATTTCGTGGATGAACTCCGTTGAGAATCAGTTCTCTTACGTCAATAATGGAACGGTTTCCATCCTGTTCAATAGGTAGCATGGTATGAATCTCCTCTCAATCATTTAATGATAGTTTATAGTAGCTTTCAGGAATAATCCTTGATATAGATCAAGGAAATGTGAAGAAACGGTTTGAAAAAAGTCTTGCCGATAAGAACGGGCAAGACTTCATGTAATTAATTGTATCGTTTCGCTATAACAAATGCGTTTTGAACGACTTTACTAGATAACGAATAAGTTTTACTAGATGTTCCACTCTTTACAAGTACATTCCCAGATCCGAGATAGACACCAACATGTTCAATGGTGCTTTTATCGCCGGTGGTAGAGAAAAAGAGAACATCACCCTTTTTTACATTGCTTGAAGATATAGTTTGTCCTAATTTGAACCAATCTGTTGGATTCGTGTAGGTGTTATACCCATTTTGCTTAAGTAGAGATTCAACGTTGTTTAATTCTTTCCCTGCATTCGCAACAAGTGTGAAATGATTACTTGTACCTGTGTTTGCATTTGCCTGCTTACTTGGCACCGGTTGTGTTGAAGATACAGGTTGGCTAGTTGGAGCTTGTCCAACTGTGCTTGAGGAAGTTGGGATTACTCGGCGTGCTGTTGTATAATGACTACTCCACCAGCCTGAGTTCAAGTTAGAGATGGTTACTCCTGGTTTACCATAGGTATGCAGGATTTGGCCATTCCCAATATAAATCGCTACATGATGAATAGGGGAATAAAAGAAAATCAAATCTCCCGGTTGGAGGTCATTTCTTGCTACATAAGTACCAGTGTTGGATTGCTGTCTTGAGTCCCTTGGTAAGGAAATTCCATTCTCATTAAATACATATTGTACAAATGAAGAGCAATCAAAGGATTGAGGATTCCCTGATGTTGCTCCGTATTGATAAGGGGTTCCCATGTACTTTTCTCCAAAGGAGATAATAGAGTTCGATGACGAAGTCGTAGTGGATGCAGCATAAACTTGTGAAGGTGTTACCCCAATTGCTGCGGAAAAAGCAACGCCTAGACCCAAAGTGATGTTAAGTAATTTTTTTTTGCTGAGACTTCTAAGGTTTATCATTTGCTTACTCCTTTGCATATTTTTCGGTGGATTAACCTTTAAGGCAAGTATAACAAATAAAAATCACCCATTATTTACTACTGATTGGGTGAGCTTAGTCCAGGCATAGAATAAATGGGGAAGATTAGAATTCAATGAGAATTTCCTTATTATTTCTCTCTTTACAATAGACTTATTCTGGTTATCTGAAAAATTAAGGTATAGGGAGGAGTAAAATAAAAGGGGTAGAAAAGAAAAGAGGACTTGCGATAAGTCGATAGCAAGTCGTTCAAGGTTCTATTAATAGGGGTTGATACATTTATATTATGGCATTAATTTTGGGGGTTGGTATGAGTGGAATGTTACAGTTTTTAAACAAATAGGTCTTCATTTATTTATAAAATCAATGGATAATAATCAGAGGTAGCAGTATAGTGGAGACAATTGGTTTCCTGAGAAGGATAAGAGATGAATATAGGGGGGATATGAAGAAACATGGCGATTGTCGATCTAAGAGAAGTCTTTGCTCATTGTGAGTATCCGTATTATAAGGATGTTGTCATTGAAGACAAGAGATATCATTGTACATTGTATAGTGTAAGTATTCCATACAAAACTACTATCACTTTACCATTATTAAATTTTGATGCAATTGCTCATTTAATTTCAATCGAGATCATAAAACTTCGATCCCAAGAATTCATTCATTATAAACAAGCCATGATGAACCAAATGGTTTAAATGGATTGTGATGTATTAGAAAAAAATAGGCTTCCCTCAGTGGGAAGCCTTAAAGCGATATATTGAAATAGGGGACCGTTTCATGGTCTTAGTATCTCATGTGAATATGAAAATAAGATGAAAAATATGTTACATTTTCATTTCAAGCATATAAGAAATAGGGTTAAATTGGATAATTGAATCCAAAATGGGCATGATACAAACGGAAATGACAACAAATCCTTGGGTGAAGGGATTGGAAAAATGAAACAAAACCATGTCATCATGTCGACGATTTTGGCTATATCCTTAACCATATTTACCGGATGCACCTCGGGTCCCCAAAAGGTACAGGGCGCACTTCCTAGCTTGCAACCTCCAATGTATAATCTGTCACATGGGAATCCGAACTTAGAAAAAAGAAATCAACAAACGGCTAGGACGCAATCTTACAATGGAGGAACAACGGTTGCGACAGTGGATGAAAACCAGGTAGTAGAACTTACGAATATTGAACGTCAGAAGGCAGGATTGCCTCCCCTGCAAATCAATTCTTCTCTAATGAATATGGCACGGACGAAGGCGTTGGATATGATTAATCAAAATTACTTTGATCATACTTCTCCTACGTATGGATCCCCCTTCGATATGATGATCAACTGGGGAATTGGGTTTACAACTGGGGGAGAAAATATAGCTGGGAATCCTATTGTACCCGATGCCATGACGATGTGGATGAATAGTCCTGGTCACAGGGCTAACATTCTCAACAGTCAATATTCACAAATTGGAGTAGGAGTGGTGAATGGAGGTCCATACGGAAAAATGCTTGTCCAGGAATTCATCCATCCCTGAAACGGATGGTATTTTTTTAGGAGAAACGGTCGATTTTTGTAACATTTTAAGATAAGATAACGTCATAGAGATGAGTTTCAAGGGAGATTCATGGTGTGGCTTAGGTCCTACACTCATATTAGAGGAGAAACATAAAGAATGAAGAAATTATCGATTACTGCTATCTTGCTAACACTATCTACAGCAATGGTTTCGGGATGTGCCAATGAAGTCAATGAAACATCTGCCAAAACAACAAATCCTCCAGCTGTTCAATCGGCGTCTGCTGCTGAACCTTCCCCAATAAAGGCTGAGAATCATGGAGGAACGGTACTAGATGTTTCTTCGCCGAATAGTACAACTGTTCTTGTTAATAAACAATATGGATTACCAGAAAGCTATGAACCCACTGATTTAGTTGAGCCTGATGTTCCTTTTACCTTTAAAGAGAAGAATGAAAAACGCAAAATGCGTAAAGAGGCTGCAGGAGCATTAGAAGCTCTGTTCGAGGGTGCTAAGAAAGATGGTATATCTCTTGCAGGTGTATCTGCATATCGTTCTTTTGCCACCCAGAAGGTATTGTTTAATCGTTACGCACAGAAGGATGGGATGGAAAAGGCAAAAATGTACAGCGCTGTACCAGGATATAGTGAGCATGAAACAGGGCTTGCTATTGATGTCTCAGGAATTAGCGGAAAATGTGCTGCAGAGGATTGTTTTGGTGGCACGAAAGAAGCTGATTGGTTGGCTAAACATGCATCCGAATATGGTTTCATTATTCGTTATCCTAAAGGGAAGGAATCGATTACAGGATACCAATATGAGCCATGGCATATCCGCTATGTGGGAACAAAGGCTGCGAAGGAAATTTCTGATAAAGGCTTAACACTTGAAGAATATGCATCACAGGCTTCAAAAATGTAAGAATAGGACAAGCTGTTCCTCATGGAAAAGCGGTAAACAAGAGATAGCCCCAGTGGCTATCTCTTGTTTACGAATAAGCCTTGATTTGTTTTTATTGCTGCTTTTAGCTTCTTTTACAAATTAGCCATGCCGCTACGTAAACGATCAGAATAGCAAAAATAACAAAATAAAACCCTATACAAAAGGAGGAATAGGTTTGAAAGTTAGCTAACTGATTGGAACCAAGCATAGGAGGAACAAACGGTGGGACTTTTATTGGTGCTTGAGGAGATAAGTTCGTCCCAAACACATGTAGCCAACGATACATATCATAAAGACCTGTTGCTCCAGCGAGGGTACTGATGACGACTATGGATTTGGTTAAAAATTTGCTAAGGAGAATGGCATTGATAACTAGGAGAATGGCTATGAAGCCCAAAATATAAGGAATGTATTTTAATTCGGTAAAGCTATCCTCACGAATATCAGCCATTCCAATGTAATGGTTTAATATGTTAATAATATCAATCTGACCGGCAAGCTTAGAGGGATACACGGTAATATTTAACCCTTCACGATATTGAGGGGCAATTAGCTCTAAGTTCCACCAAGGAAAAAATAAAGATGCAACAATGAGGCCAGCACTAATAAGAAAAAGGGTACGCACCTGCAAAGATCCAATTCTTGTCATATAACCATCTCCATTATTGTTTGATCTAACTGAAACATTGACCAAGGATATTACATTATATGTGGGCAGAATTTAAACACTGCGGCAAAATCTTGACTATCCTGTGAATACTATACCCACTATAGTATTTGAGGTTGTGTTATCCTCCTGATGAAAGGATTTACTTCTGGATGGTTAATGGATATATTTAGTAACAAAAGCAACAATGAAGGAGGTGGATGAATGAATGGAACTGTTCAGCCCAAGTTTCATGGGCGAGAGGATCGGCACCGTTGGTTGATTCTAGCGAATGTTTCCTTAGGAACCTTTATGGCGACCTTGGATGGGAGTATTGCGAATGTGGCCCTACCAACCATTGCATCAGAGGTAAATCAACCATTACATATTGTGCAGTGGGTATTGACAGCTTATCTCCTTACGATTTGTGCAACTTTACCTATTATTGGGAAACTTTCTGATTTGGTTGGCAGAACGAAGGTTTATAATTATGGTTTCCTCATTTTTACGATAGGATCGGCAGGCTGCGGGCTATCTCACTCGTTAGGATTCCTAATTGCTGCTAGAGTGCTGCAGGCTATAGGGGCATCTTGTCTTATGTCGAACAGCCAAGCCATCATAGCGGAAACGTTTCGTGAAGGAAGAGGCAAAGCGATGGGGATTACGGGAACGGTTGTATCGGTCGGTTCACTAACAGGACCAGGGATTGGTGGGCTCCTGGTAGGGAGTTTGGGCTGGCCGTCGATTTTCTGGATTAATATTCCGATTGGGATTTTGGCCTTTGCTGCGGGCTGGTTCATCCTCCCTAAGCAACAGTCCCACTTGGGTGCCAAGCAGCCCTTTGATTATTGGGGGTCTGTATTGTTTGTTTTGGGAATGCTTACATTTCTCTATACCATTTCGAATGCGGAGGAATGGGGTTGGGTGAGTGGGCAAACGTTAGGTTTGGGGATTTTCTCCATCCTATCACTTACTAGTTTTTATATTTTAGAACGCAAGATTTCTTATCCTATGCTTGATTTTTCTCTCTATTCTATACGTGCTTTTGCTATTGGAAATATTGCTGCATTGCTATCGTTTGTTTCCTTATTCTGCACGAATGTTATGATGCCATTTTATATGCAGAACGTTCTTCATTACACTCCTGCAACGACAGGATATGCTATGATGGCTTATCCTTTAACGATGGCAATAGTAGCTCCCTTCTCAGGCTGGTTATCGGACAAAATTGGTCCTTCTATCTTAACAACTGGGGGGCTTGTTATTAACGCATTGGGCTTTGCTTTACTTAATACCCTGAGTGGTCAGGTTAGCCCATGGATTATTGGTCTTCATTTGTCTTTATTTGGACTTGGTGGTGGGATGTTCCAGTCTCCGAATAATGCAAGCGTGATGGGTTCAGTTCCAAAAGCAAAATTAGGCACGGCAGGTGGTCTTAATGCTTTAATCCGTAATATGGGAATGGTGTTAGGAATTGCCCTCTCCGTTTCCCTCTATTCCTACCAAATTCATGAATTAACTGGCCAGATCGGAAATGTAACAGATGAAGCTTCTATGTTAAGTGCTCTTCACCTAGTATTCTGGACGGCCATGGGAGTTTGCTTGATTGGGGCTTTGATATCATCTATGCGGTTAAAGCAGACACTTCAATAATTAGTTCTTGATAAATAAAAAGAGGTGATTGTAAAATGCGGGCAGTACTATTAAACGGTTTTGGGAATGTAGATGTTTTATCGATTGGGGAATGTCAGAGTCCTGTTATGGGGGAAGGTGATCTTCTTGTTCGGGTGAAGGCTACTGCCTTGAATCGTGCAGACCTTCTACAAAGAAGAGGCTTGTACCCACCACCTAAGGGAGAATCTGAAATTCTCGGATTAGAAATGGCTGGAGAAGTAGTTGGGGTTGGAGCCAATGTTACGGGTTGGAAGGTCGGTGATCGTGTGTGTTCATTGCTTCCTGGTGGGGGATATGCTGAGCTTGCTGTGATTCCTGCTGGTATGGCTATACGCTTACCCGAACATTTGTCCTTCGAAGAGGGAGCAGCGATTCCTGAAGTGTTTCTTACGGCTTATTTGAACCTATTCTGGCTTGGTGGCCTAAGCCAGGAAGATACCGTACTTGTCCATGCAGGTGCGAGTGGGGTAGGAACAGCAGCTATTCAATTGATTCGTGAAATGGGCGCAAAGTGTTTAGTAACCGCAGGCTCCTCCACTAAAATTGATCGTTGCTTGGAACTGGGTGCAGCAGCCGGATGGAACTATAAAGATGGATCTTTTCTTAACTGGGTGAAGGATCAGACGAATGGAAAAGGGGTCCAAATCATCCTTGATTTTATTGGGGCCTCTTATTTTGCAGATAATATCAAATCTCTTGCTATAGATGGACGCCTTGTTATCATTGGGACCATGGGCGGGGCAAAGGTTAATGATGTGAATCTATCGCTTATTCTTTCTCGTCGCTTACAGATTATTGGTACGGCTCTTAGAACACGAACGAAAGAGGATAAAGTGAAATTAACGGCTGATTTCACCCAATTTGCAAGTTCACGATTTGAAAAGGGACAACTCAAGCCGATCATTGATTCAATTTACGATTGGACTGAAGTAGCGCAGGCTCACACCTATATGGAAACGAATGCGAATATCGGAAAGATTGTTTTGAAAGTATCAGAGTAATAGAAAAGTGTGGCCTTTTTTGGCGAAAAATATAAATTCTAAAATATCTTGATAGAATCCCCTTCTAGTAGACATGAAAAAAGCATGTCACCCTGTCTACTATGGAGGGGATTTTTCATGGGGAAAAAATGCTAGTGTGTAATGAAATTCAGAAAAAATTCTTAAAATTAGATAAAAAAATTAGAAACAGATTGTTTGTAATGGTATAATACTCCTATTAGAATAGTACAAAAGGACTATTTTAAGCAAGAAATTAAAGAATGTGTCCTTTGTTGGTAGTACTTTGGTACTATTGTTTTCGAAATCTTATGTTGAAGAGTTTTTGCTTTATCTCATTGGTCTAACTTCATTAGGATCTTAATATTTGAAAGTTTTTTCTTAGAGATTCACCTTGAAATAGAGGATGCTTTTTACAATTTTTGTAGGAATGAATGATCCATTTAAACATATTATGACGAAATGAAAAGGGAGGGATTGCATGGAAGTCTATGTTGGGAGGCAACCCATATTTAATAGAGATCAAGAAGTTATAGCCTACGAGCTCTTATATCGAAGTAGCCAGCAGAATGCTTACGATAATTTTTCGGATGGAGATAAAGCAACTATAGATGTAATTATTAATAGCTTTTTAACGATTGGAATTGACAAGCTAGCTAATCGTAAACGATGTTTTATCAACTTTACAGAAAATCTATTGGAAAAGGAAGTACCCACCTATTTTTCTCCTAATCTACTTGTAGTAGAAATATTGGAGGATATTATTCCTACTCCAAACATTCTTGCTAATTGTGAAACTTTAAAGCAGTTAGGTTATACAATCGCACTAGATGACTTTGTTTTTGATGAGTGCAAAAGAGCTTTCCTGCCCTATACAGACATAATCAAAGTAGACTTTATGAAAACATCATGGAAAGAACGTATGGCTATAATAAGAAATTTTCAAAAAGATGGGCTTAAGTTTCTTGCAGAAAAGGTTGAAACAAGAGAGGAGTTTCAAGAGGCACTAGAGATGGGTTTTGATTATTTTCAAGGATATTTCTTTAGTAAACCGGTTATTATTAAAGAAAAAGGGCTTAGCTCCTTTTCCCAGCAATACTTGATACTGTTGGAGGAATTAAATAAGATTGATCCAGATATTAACAAAATTGTATATATGGTAGAAAGAGACCTTTCTCTTTCTTATCGTTTATTAAAGCTTGTAAATACTGCTGCTTATCACTTTCGGAATAAAGTGACTTCATTGAAGCAAGCGATTGTCCTTCTTGGGTTATATGAAATAAAGAAGTGGATCACAGTCATGCTTATGTCTTCCCATTCGTTTGATTTTGAAACAAAAGAAGTCATTCGTTTATGCTTGACTCGGGCAAAGATGGCTGAAAAAATAGGTAAATTACAGCACAACACTTCTTCTGAACATTTTCTGCTAGGATTGTTTTCTTTAATGGATACTTTGTTGCATCGACCCATGCAAGAAGTGCTAGAGGATTTACCGTTATCAACATCAATTAAAGAGGGATTATTAGACTCATCAACCAATATGGGAACAATTTTGCTATTAATCGAAGCATTAGAGCAGGCTGATATGAAGGAAATAGCCGATATCTGTGAAATATTATGTATACAAACACATGATGTGTTTTATTCATATAGGAATTCGTTAGAATGGGCGAATGAAATTGTAGATAGTATGTAAATCGTAATACTAACTTATATTTGCAAACATAAAAAGCTTGACCAGTTAGGGTCAAGCTTTTGGTAGTTGTGACGAATTTCTAATCGGGTCAGGGTCAACTATTCTTGAATGGACTTCAACTATTATAGAATAGGTTAATTTGTCCAATTATGGAA